>NZ_JABUMQ010000167.1:0-23920 GCF_013336645.1 Myxococcus sp. CA039A
GGGAGGAGGAGGTCTGCTCGGTCCCGAGTTCGCCATCCTGGACACGGCCACCGTCACCGCGCGCGCCAATGTGACGCATGACCTGCTCTTCGCGGCGGCCACGGCCAACGCGGGCGTCCTCATCGACCTGGACATCCTCCCCGTCAACTCCAGCGACACCGTGCAATGGCTCAACCGCTACTTCCTGCACGGCACCATGTCTCCGGAGCTGCGGGACATCGTCCTCAATGCCATCTCCCACCCGGATGCCGGCGACACCCTGCGCAGGAAGAAGCTCGCCGTCTACCTCACGTCCCTCGCTCCCGAATTCCAGATCCAGAGGTAGCCCATGAGCTTCTCACGACGACAATTCCTCCGTGGCACCTCGCTGGGCCTGGGATATCTGGCGGTCTCCTCCCCCATGCCCGGCTGGCTCGGGAACGCCGCCGCCGCGACGCTGTCCGGTTACGCCGGCTACCGCGCGACGGTGTGTGTCTTTCTGCTGGGTGGCAATGACACCAACAACGTCCTCGTCCCCCGGGACGCCGGCATCCACGCGCAATATCTCGACGCGCGCTCCACGCTCGGCATCCCCTTGAACGACCTGCGGCCCATCAACCCCGTGGGCCTGGCGCCGGGCGCCTATGGGCTCCATCCCTCGCTGGAGAAGCTCCAGGCGCTGTTCGAGCAGGAGCGCGCGGCCTTCGTCTGCAACGTGGGGCCGCTCACCCTCCCCATGCGCAAGGTCAACTACGAGCTGGGCGATGTGCCCCGCCCCGACAACCTCTTCTCTCACAGCGACCAGCAGGACGCCTGGGCCAGCGGCATCTCCAACCCCTCCACCGTGGACCTGCCCCCAGCGCTCGAGGGCAAGGCCACCGGCTGGGGCGGACGCACCGCCGACCGCCTCCACACGCACAACCCCGGTGACTATCCGGAGGTGACCTCCTTCGGCGGCAAGGCCCTGTACTCCGGCGGCGCCGAGCGACAGCCGATGATGGTGTCCTCCTCCGGCGTGCTCGAGATGAAGGGGACGTCCGACGCGGACTTCAACACCCTCCGCTCGGAGGCGCTCGCGGACATCGTGGCCCTGGACCGTGGCGTCACGCTGGAGGCCTCCTACGGTGGCGTCTTCACCACCGCGCAGACCTTCGCCTCCGCTCGAGCCACCGCGCGCGCCGCCGCGTGGGACGCGCTTCCCAACGAGGCGCGGCTCGACATCGACGGCTACTTCACCCCGCCGCAAGGCACGACGGGCTGGACGCTGCACACGCAGCTCTACCAGGTGATACGCGACCTGGTCGCCGGCGCCGTGCCGTCCACGAGCGGAGGGCTGGGCGTGCGCCGACAGATGTTCTCCGTGGGGCTCGGCGGCTTCGACACCCACGTGGGCCAGGACGCCACGCAGACCGCGCTGCTCCTCCAGGTCGACTTCGCGCTGGACGCCTTCCAGAAGGCGATGACCCGCCTGAAGACCGAGGGCGTCTTCGGCGTGAATCCTCCCCAGTCCACGCTCTTCACCATGAGCGACTTTGGCCGGACCCTGGCTGAGAACTCAGACAAGGGCTCCGACCACGGATGGGGCAGCCACGCCATCGTCCTGGGAGACCGGGTGCAGGGCCGCCGCCTCCACGGCACCTTCCCCAACCTGGACCTGTCCGCCGGCGCCATGAACAACCTGGACTCCGTCGACGCCAAGGGCCGCTGGTTGCCTTCACTCTCCGTGGACCAATACGGCTTTACCCTGGCGTCGTGGTTGGGGCTGGGCGGCGTCGCTGATCGCGACCATGCCTTCCCCAATCTCACCGACTACGTCGCCGCCGCAACCTCCGGGGGCTTCCCCGCCGCCGCGCGCGCCTACCGGATTCCGTTCCTCCTGCCGGACCCCTGAGCGACGGTTCTCAGAGGGGCGCGGGGTCACCTTCCCCTTCATCCACCCCGCGCCCCTCGACCCCCTGCGTCACCTTGAGCCAGGGTCAGCAATGACAACCCGGAAATGGTAGGGCCGAACCGTTGTTTCGTGCCCTACCTGATAAACCCTTGAAACCGGAGTGTTCGCTAACATACTGTGCGCATGCGTTCATGTTTCGCATGAGCGCACTCATTTTCACTTGAGGGGGACATATCCATGGCAGCAGACGCAGCGGCGAACGTTTCCGACGCTTTGGCTACAGTGGACAACATCGCCATCCAGGTCGAACAGGCGCTGTACAAACTGTATCTGGCCGTGAGCGGTACGGGATTCAAGAGCATCACCGACAAGATTTCCGTCATCTGGACGCCGGTACGCAATGTACTGAGCTCGGTGCTCAAACAAGTCGAAGGTCTCATCAAGCCGCTGATGGATCCGCAGGTCGTCACGTCCATCAAGGACGTGCTGGAAGCGGGCCGAGACCTGGTGAACTCCACGCTGGACCTGCTGCCTGACTCCGCGCGGAACCTGGCGCTGACGGGACAGCGCTTCCTGAACATCATCGTCGACTTCGTGGGCGCGGGTGTCGAGCACATCGTCGCCATCGTCGACCTGCTGCTCAACGTGGGCAAGGCCATCATCGGCGAGCTCTCCACGCTGGCGGCCACCACCATCGCCGCGCTGCGCAAGACGGGTGTGCAGATTCCCGCCACCAATCCCTGATTCAACCCCTGTCGTCTGTCGCATCTCCTGGTGTGTCGCGGGCGTCATGGCTCGCCGCCAGGAATTCCAGCGTGTCGTCACGGCCCTGCGCACGCTTTTCTCAAATCAGTGTCTATGAATAGGACCGTCCCCCATCAGGGGTGGGCGCAAGCCCAGGCACGCGGTCCAGGGAACCTGCACCCGGAGCAGGGATTTCCACCCCCTCGCTGGCGAGGGTCGGGGAGCGTATGGCCACAGGTCTCATCATTCCTGGTGTCCAGGTCACGGTCGTCAAGGAAGTGTTGCCCCAACAGCTTGCACCGTCTGGGGTTCTTGGAATCACAGGCTTCTTGGAGTCAGCCAACGGCAAGGTCGTCCGAGCCAGCAGCTGGTCTCGCTTCCTGGAGGTGGCCGGGCGCGCGAGCGCCTACAGCCTCCCGGAGGCGCGCCAGGCGCTGGACAATGGCGTCTCCGAGCTGGTGATTTCCCCCCTGCCCGCCACCGCGGGCACCGCCGCGACGATCGCCGTCGCGGCCGACAACAGCAAATATCCGCCGGGGCACGTCGGCGATAAGTTTGGCGCCACCTTCATCGCGAGAGTCCCAGGCCTGTGGGCCAACGGAATCACGCTGAAGGTCACCTACCGTGACAACATCGACCTGTCGGTGTCGTTCGACCTGGAGGTCACCCACCCCTCCAGCGGCTCGGTGGAGGTGCTGCGCAACGTCAACTCCGCGTCGCTGACCTCGTCGCTGGACACCTCGTCGTTCATCCGCATCGACACGACGAAGGGCGTGGGCTGGCCCACCGCGGGCACGTACACGCTGGCCACGGGCAAGGACGCCACGCCGGACGACTACGCCACGGCGCTGGGCCGACTGAAGGACCAGCCGGACGTGGACCTGGTTCTGGCCGCGGTGCAGGACTTCTCCGACCGGACCAAGCTGACGCGCATCTACGGCGACGTCATCAGCCACTGCAACACGCTGAGCAGCGAGAGCAAGGGCCGCCTCGGCTTCGGACAGGTTCCTCCCGCCGGGACGATGGCGGAGAACACGCAGCTCGCCGCCAACCTGGTCAGCGACCGGTTCGTGCTCGTCGCGCCTCACGGCACGGTGGGCGCGGTCGCCGGCATGGTGGGGAGCCTGGCGCCGCACCAGTCCCCCACGTTCAAGCGCGTCTCCGGACTGAACGAGCTGCTGGTGGGCGTGGAGGACCAGAAGGCGCTGTTGCGTGCCTTCGTCGTCCCCGTCGTCACCGAGCGCGGTCGGGGCACCATCGTCGTGCGTGGCCTGACGACGGACGGAGATCAGATCAACGTCCGCCGCGTGGCGGACCGCGCAGTGCGCACGCTGAAGATGGTGGGCGACCTGTTCATCGGGTTGCTCAACAACGCCGACGGGCGCAGCGCCCTGAAGCAGAAGCTGGTGGAGGCGCTGGTGCAGATGCAGAAGGACGGCGCCATCGTCCCCTCCACCGACGGGAAGGATCCCGCCTTCAAGGTGGAGGTCTATTCCTCGCAGGCGGACTTCGCGCTCGGAATCGTCAGGGTCAACATGGCCGTCAGACCCGTCCGCGCCATCGACTACATCTACGCGACCATCACGGTCCAGGTCTGATGAAGGAACGCACCGATGCCAACGGTATTCTCAGCCAACCGTAGCAGCATCCTCGTCGACGGAGAGGCCGTGGACGGCCTCCAATCCATCGCATTCCGAGTGGTCACCGAGCGCGAGGACATTCGCGCCATCGGGTCCAACGAGCGCGTCGACGTCATCTTCGGCCTGCGCACCGTCATCGGTGAGCTGGTCATCCGCTCCGCGGCCGTGAAGCTGGACACCCTGCTCTCCGAGCGCGGCAAGTTCCAGCTCGTGGCGAACCTCAAGCGCACCGAGGGCACGGACGACACGCGCACCCTGTCCTTCGACGACTGCTTCGTCGAGGGCAAGTCCTTCCAGATGGACGCGCACGGCAGCGCCGCCACGACGTACGCCTTCACGGCGACCCGCATCCGCGAGGAATAGTCCGTGAGGGAGTCGCCCGCCAGCTCACGCACGGAGTCCGGTGCGGCGCCGATCTCCCTGGAGATCGACGGCCGGACCTTCCACCTCCACCCCGGAGTCAGCTCCGGGGCCCTGGAGGTGGAGTGCTCCACGGGCGAACGTCTCGCGCTCCATCCGTGGAGCTTCGAGGCGCACCTGCGGGCGCTCGACCTTCATGCGAGGCTCGATGGCGCGGGACTGGCCTTCGACGCCGACGGTTTCGCCGCCGACGTGCTGCGGAACTCAGGGGTGCCGGAGTCGCTCCACGCGGAGCTGGCACCCCTGGCGTTGTGGTGGGCCTCGGGCGGGGCACAGGAGCCTTCGCCCGGGACGCTTCCACCGGGCTGGGTGCAGGCGGGGGCGGTGCGTGCCCGACTGCGGCCCTGGACGTTCTCCGAGCGCTCCCGCGCGCTCGAAGAGAGCCTGACGTCGCAGCCCGATGGCTCGAGGGAACTCAGCCTGGAGCGCTACCTGCGCTCGATGCTCTCCAGCTCCGTCGTGGAGCACTTTCCCACGGAGCCCCTGGAGAAACTGGATGGGGCCAGCACCGCCGCGCTGCTGGACGCCGTGGTCGCGCTCAACGCGGGGGACGAGCGCGATGAAGACCGCACGATGCGTGCCTCGGGCAAACAAGCCCGGGTCCTCGCGGAAGTGACGTTGAAGCTCTGTCGTGCCCTGGGGTGGACACCTTCCCAGGTCTGGGCAACCCCCGCCGCCGAGGTGGACCGGCTGCTCGCGATGTTGCAGCTCACGGAGCCTGGTGCTCCCGCCCCGGCCCCGACTTCGCGGCCGAGGAGACTCTCCGACTTTCCCGACGCGGTGGTCATTCAGGTGGAGGACGACTGATGCGCACGACGTTCACCACCACCGAGCTCACCGCGCGACTGGCCCGCCCGGCGTTTCGGGCACTCGAAGGTGTCGCCCGACAGATCGGCGTCAAGCTGGCTCCCCATGCTTCGGAGCAAGGCGAGCCTTCACCTGACGAGGCGTCAGCACCGACCTCCGGCAGCGATGCGACCACTGTGCGTCCCGGAGTGGAGGCACCGGCGACGGCTCGGCCCACCGGTCTCCTCTCGTCTTCACGCTCCAGCGGCGAGGTGGATGCAGCTCCGGGTTCTCATGGACAGCGCCCCTCCGGGCCTCTCGTCGCTCGACCTGAGCCCGTCAGCGTCCCTGTCGCCCCTATCGCTCCTCGGTCCGTCGCGCCCTCGCGGCCCGCGGTGACGCCGGTCTCCGCTTCCGAGGTCTCGAGGTCCGTGAGTCGTGCGCCCACGTCCGATGGGGGTCATTCCTCCTCTTCGGCGCACGACCTGCCTTCGTCCGGGAAGCGCGCCGGTGTTCCCCTCGCGAGCGACGCGCGAGTCTCCGAGATGGCTCCCGGCGACGACACGCACGCGGTGAACTCCGGTGCGAGCCACCCGATGAAGTTCGACGCCACCACCCTCCACGCGGGCGCATCGACTTCGTTGCCCTCGGAGTTCTCGGCGGGTCCGTCGAAGCGCTCGGGCATGGGGGACAGGCGCACGGACGAAGCGCCTGTCGCGGCTCGGACTCCGAGCGATGGCGTCGAATCAACAGCCAGCTCGTCCCCCCTGAGTGCCCCTCCGGAGTCGCTCGCCACGAGCAGCGATTCGTCCGAGGGACTCCGCGTCTCCATCAAGGCCACCGAGCCCCGGTCGCCCAAGCGACAGGTCGTGCGACTCATGCGACCGATGCCGCTCCCCGCCGAGACCTCGGCGAGCGAGAGCGTCCCCACGCTCCAGCGCGCCAGTCCCCTGCCCGCACGCGGCGAAGATGCTTCCTCGAACGTGCCGCCCGCGGCTCGCGAAGTGACAGCGGACGCACCTCGCTACGAGGCGAGCACTCCGGTCGGGGTCACCCCGCGTCCCCCCTCCGCACCCGTCGAGGCTCACACGAGCCTCCCGTCCGCGCCGCCCGTCATGCGCGTGCTGTCATCGACTCCCGCCGCGTTCCGGGCGCCAGGGTCAGTCGCGCAGTCCACGCCCGTGGTGCGTCCCGCCGCGCCCGCCGTCTCACGACCCAGGTCCCGCCTCACCTTCCTTCCGCCCACGGAAGCCGCGCCCGTGGCCCCTCCGTCGTCGCCCGAGCCGGAGCGCGCGGTGCCACCGGCCGCGCTGGCCACATCCCAGGTCGTGCGCCAGGTGAGCCAGGGGCTGACGCCCGTCCTGGAGCGAGCCCAGCAAGTCACCCACGAGGCCCTTACCGTCGAGCGCTCCTCGCGTCCCGCCTCGACTCCCGCCGTGGACTCCGGTGCGAACGCGGCGGTTCGCAACACGTTCAACGTGAACGTGCAGTTGGGCACGGAGACGGCGACGGCGGGCATGGACCGGCGCACGCTGGAAGACGCGCTGGTGGACATCCTTCGCGAGACGGCACGCCGTCACGGACTGGAGGTCTGAGCCCATGGCAGGCATCGGATACTCCGTGACGATTGGCTCCCTCCGGGCTTCCAACAAGGCCCGCCAGGGACAGGCCTTCATCCGCTCCATCACCAGCGAGCTGACCATGGACGGCGCGGGCGGCCGGTGCACCGTGGAGCTCGTGCCCTCCGACGCGGCGCTCCCTCCTCCCGGAGAAACCACCACCATCGCCCTGGATGGCGGCGATGGCGCGGTCACCGTCTTCACCGGCCTGGTGCTGGAAGCCCGCGCCGCGCCGGACACGTCCATCGTCATCGGCGGAGATGCCCTGGCGAAGCTCGCGCGGCTCGACGTGTCGGGCGCCTACGAGCAGATGTCCGCGGGCTCCATCGTCCGTGAGCTGGTGAAGAAGGCGGGCGGCACGCCGGGCACCATCGACGACGGCCCGACATTCCCCAGCTACGTGCTGCACCGCGGGCCTCGCGCCCTGCGGCACATCCTCCAGCTCGGAGAGCAGTGCGGCTTCGACGTCTTCACCGACGGCGAGGGGAAGGTGTACTTCACGGCGCCGAAGCAGGGCGGCGCGGACCACACGTTCGCCTACGACGCCCAGGTGCTGCGCACGCAGCTGGGCAAGCCGCTCCCCGCCATCGACGGCTTCGAGGTCTGGGGCGAAGGCGCGGCCAGCTCACAGGGCGAGAAGAAGGCGCACTGGCTGGTGGATGACCTGGCTTCCGTCCACGGCAAGGCCGCGCTGGGCACCAGCGGCAAGGTGCAGGCGGGTTCCACGGGAAAGAGCTCGCGCGAAGTGAAGGACGGCTCGGTCCGCGCGGGCGCCGACGCGTCCGATCAGGCCAAGGCCCGCGTGGGCGCGCTGGCCGCCCGTCCGCTGCACGGCTTCATCGAGGTGCTGGGAGCGCCCGCCGTGAAGCCTGGAGACTTGATCAAGGTGGACGACATCCCGGAGGGCCATCCCGTGGAGGCCCTGCTGTCCGGGAAGGTGCTTCGCGTCCGCTCGGTGCGTCACACCCTGAATGCCCGCACGGGCTTCACCACCCGGATGGAACTCTGACATGCCCGTCCGCATCGGAAAAATCGAGCTCATCGGGCTCACGCAAATCTACACCGAGGACGCGCGCAACCTCGTGCAGCAGCGCGTGCCCGGTCAGTCCGGCTCCGTCTTCCAGGACCTGGGCCGTGAGCCCGTCACCGTCGTCATGGAAGGACTCCTCCTCGGCGAGGACCCGCAAGCGGCGCTGGAGGAGCTGAGACAAGCGCAGATGAAGGCGACGCCGATGTCGTTCGCCTCGGACGCCATCGCCGGAGCGGACCTCACCGACGTCCTCATCGCGGACTTCCAGGTCCGCCAGCTCGCGGGACACCAGAACCGCTTCAGCTTCTTCCTGCGCGTCAAGGAGTACGTCGAGCCCCCCGCCACCCAGGACGCGGGCGTCGGCGCGGTGAACGACGCGGTGGCCGACGACGCGCAGTCCTGGGCCCAGGGCTCCACGGACGCCGCGGGCGTGCTCCAGAACCCCGAGTCGCTGATGGACGCCGTCGACGCGAACCCGGACCTGCTCGGCCACCTGTCTCCGGACGAGCTGGGCTCGGTGGTCAACGGGACGAAGGGCTCGCTGACGGGGAAGAACTTCGGAAGCCTGCTGGGCGCGCTCGGCAAGGTGAACCCCGGCGCCATCATCGGCTTCGTGCAGTCGCTCAGCCAGGCCGGGAGCCTGGGCGAGTTCATCGAGAAGCTCGCCACCGAGGGCATCAACATCCTGGAGCAGATGACCGGGCTGGACCTGGGCGCCGCGCTCGACATCGTCAAGGGCATCGCGGGCGCCGGGGACTTCCTCGCGAAGCTCCAGGCCGTGGGCAAGGAAGCCGGCGCACTGGGCGCGGCCATCGGCGGGTTCGATCCGCTCGGACCCTTCAAGGACCTGGAGAACCTTCCGTGAGCACGACCGCCGATATCGTCGACAGCATCACCCGACTCGTCATCGCCGTGGACAACCTGCTCAAGACGGACACGGTGAACGCCATCGTCAGCCTGGTGCGCAGGTTCGGCATCGGCGCCCCCGTGAAGGTGGGCATCGACGCGCTGGGCAATGCACTGAACCTCATCATCGGGTGGATCGCCAAGCTGGAGCAGGTCGCGGCCATCCCCGAGCTGCTGGAGAAACTGGACCCCGCGCTGGAGGGCCTGAAGGCCATTGGCGACAAGTCCGAGCAGGAGATGCGCGACATGGGCATGGAGGCGCTCGCCCCGCTCGCCGGCGCGGCCCACGCGGCGCACCTGGTCCTGGAGAAGATTCGCGCCGGCGCCGTCGTCATCCTCCAGGGCTATCTGCCCAAGCAGTCCCTGACGTCCCTTCGCGAGTCCGTCATCGGCGTCAAGGCGACGCTCAAGGCGCTCGGTGAGGCGCTGCTCGCCGCGCCGCCGCCCACGACACCCGCTCCCTCACTGGGTGCTGGCAGCATGCCGCTGCTCGCGGGAGGCACGACGTGAGCGACCTGGTCACCATCATCCGCTCCATCATCCGGGACGAGCTGGCGTCGTTGCGCCTGGGCGACCTGGGAGTGGTGACGAGCGCCTTCCCGCACGCGGACGGCGACGCGAACAACCACGAGTGCCACGTGAAGCTGCGCGAGAGCGGCCTGGAGCTGCGCCGCGTCCCCATCGCCACGCCGCACATCGGCATGGTGAGCGCGCCGCACGCCGGAGACCTCGTCGTCATCACCTACCTCAACGGCGACCCCAACCGCCCCGTCATCACCGGACGCCTGTACTCGGACAAGCTCAACCCGCCCATTCACGAAGCGGACGAGTGGCGCGTCGTCTCGCCACCGGGTGGCAAGACGTCCATCGCCATCGACCAGGAGCAGTCGGTGGTCATCACCGCCGGCGAGACGGTGGTGACGGTGAAGCAGGACGACGTCATCACCATCAAGGGCAAGACGGACCTGTCGCTGGAGGTGGAAGGCAACGTGCAGCTCAAGTGCACGGACTGCACGGTGGACGCGTCCGGGAAGATCGACCTGGGCAAGGGAGGCAGTGGCGTCATCACCGAGATGAGCCACAAGTGCTACTTCACCGGCGCTCCGCTCAAGGGCTCCAAGGACGTGAAGGCCAAGTAACCATGCCTGCACCGAGCGGAAGCGAAATAGGCGCCCTGGCGAAGAGCGCGATGCAGTCCGCGAGCCTCCGGGGAGAGAACGCTCCGGACCTGGCCACCGCGCTCGGTGACGCCTGCGGCCAGGCCTTCACGCTCTTCGCCTCCATGGCCATGGTGACGCCGGGAATCCCCGCCGCCGCGCCGCCGCCACCGGGCGCGGGCAGCACCGCGGGGCCCGGGATGATGCTGCCACCGCCGGCAGGGGGCCCCGGCGCGTCGCAGATAGAGCCCATCGCCAAGGGCCTGCTCGCGTCGAACAAGATCAACGGCGAGCAGCGGGACGCGCTGGCGAAGGCGATTGCCCAGACGGTGGAGCAGGCCCTCATCCTCTTCACCGTCCAGGTGATGGTGGCGCCGGGAATCGCCATCGCGGGCTTCGTGACGTCGTCGCCCGGCAGTCTCATGGGCGCCGCTCCCGCGAAGCCGATGCTCCAGCCGATTGCATTGGGCTTCCTCATGGCCGGTGGCATCCGGGGCGAGAACGCGCCGGACCTCGCGGGCGCCATGGCCGAGACGCTGTCCAACGCGCTCACGCAGATGATGACGCGCCTCAAGGTCTCCCCGGGCATTCCCAGCTCGCCCGGGGCGACGGCGGGCCCGGGGAGGTTGCTCTGATGGCGGACGAGCTCAAGACGGACCTGCGCCTGAAGTTCAACGAATCGGGCGGCGTGGACCTGGACTGGTCCACGGACGACGGCGCCACCACGGTGAGCGGCAAGGACAACCTCATCCAGGCCCTGACGATGCGGCTCATCGTCTACCGGGGACACCTGGAGCAGTTGGGCCACCAGCGCTACGGCAGCCGCGTGGCGGACCTCATCGGCGAGCCGTTGGATCGCGCCAATCTGGACCTGCTGCGCCGCTACGTGCGGCAGGCCATCAAGGAAGACCCGCGCGTGGACGAGGTGACGCAGTTGAGCGTCACGGCCCGGGCGGATGTGCCGGGCGCGGTGGATGTGCGAGCCCGCATCAAGGCCATCAGCGGTGAAGCGGTGGAGCTGGGATTGGCGCTCGACCTGGGTTGAGCGCGGCGGCGTGGGCAACGGGTACGGACACGACTTCGGGAGAGCGTGATGAACGGCAAGGAAAAGCAGGGCATGAACGGAGTGCTGACCCTCGAGCTGCTCAACCTGGATGGCTCCCTGATGGAGCGGCGCCGGGTCCCCAACCTCATCACCACCGCGGGCAAGCGGTTGGTGGCGGAGCTGCTGATGGGCCGGGTCAACGGGCTGCCCGTCAAATGGTCCATCGTCGTGGGCACTGGCACCGAGGCGCCAGTGCCCGGGGACACCGTGCTGAAGGGCCCGGCGGCCGAGGCCGAGGACCCCGCGCCCAAGGTGGAGGTCATCGACCCGGGTGACGGCTCCAGCCTGGTGCGCGCCCTCGTGACGGCCACCCTGCCCGCCATCACCGACGCCACGGTGCAGCCGCTCACCGAGGCCGGCATTCAAGTCACCCTGGGGGAGACCACGAAGATCCTCTTCAACCGGGTCCGCTTCGAGGAGGTCAATCGCGGCTCCAACATGGTCATGAAGATGATGTGGGAGATCTCCTTTTGAGCCTCATCCCTCCCGAGACAACCACCTTCAGCGCCATCGTCGAACGGCTGCTGAAGAACATGGGGCCGGGAACGGACCCCAACGCCGGTGGCATGGCGCGAACCCTGGCCGAAGCCTACGCACGGGAGATGGCGACCTTCTACGCCATGATGGAGCTGGCCCACCGCTCCGGCTACCTCGACACGGCGGAAGGCGCCGCGCTGGACAACGTCGTCGCCGTGCTGGGCCTGAAGCGCGCACGCGCAGGTCGCCTCACCGGCGAGGTGGAGCTCAGCCGCGCCGCCCCCGCGCCGGAGGACATCGGCATTCCCGCGGGACGGCAGTTGACGGGCCTGGCGGCGGACGGCAAGCCACTCCCCCTCTTCGAGACGCTCGAGGACGCCACCCTGCGCAAGGGCGACACGCGCGTCCTCATTCCCGTGCAGGAGATCCAGGATGACGCCGGGGCCGCGGCCGAGGCGCCTCCCGTCATCAACCCCTTCCGGCTGACGCTGATGCCCAGGCCCATCCTGGGAATCGAGGCCGTCACCAATCCGGCCCCCCTGCGGCGCGGCTCGGATGATGAGACGGACGAGAACCTCCGCGCGCGCGCTCGCACCGCGCTGCGGGATGGCGAGAAGGGCACGCTGGAGTCCATCGCCGCCGCCGTGCGCCAGCAGGGCGTGCAGCAAGTCACGGTGAGGGAGCCCGCCGACGCGCCTCCGGGCGTCGTCGATGTCCTCGTCGGCGACACCGACTTCGAGTCGGACGTCGAGGGCGTGGTCCGCGTCGAGTCCGCCATCCGGGAGACGAAGGCCGCCGGCATCCATGTCCGGCTCCGCTACGCGAAGACCGTCTTCTTCCAGGTGGACTTCCAGGTGGAGCCCACCAACCCGGAGATGGACGAGGTGACGTTCGACCGGCTCCGCCGGGAGCTCCAGCAGACGCTCGCGCTCCACATGAACGAGCTGCCCGTGGGCGCGCCCGTGAGTCGCCGCAAGCTGGAGGCCCTGCTCTTCGGCAACCCCGCGGTGCGCAGGGTGAACGAGCTGTCCGTGGAGACGTATGTCTGGGGCACCGACCCCGGACCTCCCATCAAGAAGGTCCTCGTGAAGGAGACGGCGGGCCGACTGTATGGCGCCAACCGCGACTGGAAGCTGGAGCCCCTGGAGGCCGCGCGCATCGACCTGGAGCTCAAGCCGCCGCGCATCACCCGCCTGCGCGCGCCGACGTGGCGGCTGGACCTGGTCGTCTCGCTGTCCAGTGGCGAGGCGCGCACGGCCGAGCAGGTGCGCGAGGCGCTGCGAGGCGCCCTGGACGTGTACGCGGCGCGGCTCTCCGAGGACGCACAGATGGGTCGCGAGGCGAAGCTCACCTTCGACTCCCTGCAGCAGAGCCTGAAGACGCAGGCGCGCATTGAAGCGCTGCTGGGCTGCGACGTCACCCTGGAGACCGGAATCACCGCGACGCTCGTCCTGGCGACGAATCCCGCCCATGTCGTGCCCGCCCAGGTCACCCAGCTCCTGGTGCGCGCCGACGTCCGGCTGCAGTTCGGCGGGGCAGAGCTGGTGGGTGTCGGATGAGCGCGGACCAACGCAGACGTCGCATGGTGGGCTACCTGCCGCCCGTTCTGCAGTCCGGAACGAAGCTCAACCTCTTCTTCTCCACGCTCGCCCAGGAGCTGGAGCAGATGGAGGGAGGCCTGACGCGGCTGATGCGTTCCCGCTGGCACGCGCTCGCGCGGGGCTTTCCCGTCGAGGAGTCGCTGGCGAACAAGGCGGACTCGGAGCTGGGGCAGCTCGCCGCGCTCTACAACCTGCTGCCTCGCCGGGGAGAGTCCGCCGACTACCTCCGCCAGCGCGTCGCCACCGTGGTGGAGCTGCACCGCACCGGCATGGCCTCCGCGCGCGCGCTGCTCCGGCTCGTGTCCCTGGTCTACATGGCACGGCAGCCGCCGGTGATTACCTGGGAGGGGAAGCTCGCGGTCGGCCTCTTCTCCGTGCCGCGCACGGATGGCACCTACCGGACCATTCGCGTCGAACTGGAGGACAATCCTCCGACGCCTTCGAGCGCGAGCTTCCGCAACGTGAGCGGGGGCCAGCGGCTGATCGCCACGAACGGAGGGCTCCACGTCGCATCGCCGGCCATCTCCCTCAAGGCGACGGAGAAGGAGATCGCCGTGCCCGTCTTCCGCCACGAGCAGTCCGGGCTGGACCTCATCTTCCTGGGCCGGGTTCCCCTGAACTCCACGCTGACCTTGCGCGACGAGCGAGCCGCCTTCATCGACGGCATTCCCGTGGACCCCGTGAAGAACCCCGTCATCCGGACGCACCCCACCCGCTTCTCCGCCCTGACGGACCCGGGCGTCCTCACGCGCTTCGATGCGCCCGAGTCCCGCTTCTCCGTGTTCGAGGAGGACCAGCACGTCCCCGACCTGGCGCTGGGCGAGAACCACTGGCGCTACGACACGCTGGATCAACAACAGGTCCACTCCTACCTCACGAGCTGGTCCCAGACACGACGGGACGCCGCCGTGGCGTGGGCCCTGCCCGTGCGAGCCACGCCGCGCGCGGACGTGCGCCTCGACTGGACGGAGATAACGCCCGCGACCTGCACGCTGACCATCCCCGTCGACTACATCCCGCCGCACCTTCAGGTGCCCAACGAGGACCAGGTGGTGCCCGGGCTGCCTGGGTTGGTGAAGGAGTTGATGCGCGCGCTGGAGTACGGCCGCTGCGCCGGCGTGCGCACGCGCATCGAGTTCACGCTGCCCCTGCCTCCGGAGGCGCTCGTCGCCAGCGAGGGACCGCTCCGGATGGAGGTCGACACGTCCCTGACCGAGAAGCTGGAGCCGAAGGACGCGCTGACCTCGTTCGGTTCCACCATCGAGTTGCACGAACAGTTCCCAGATCCCCAGGAGAAGCTCGCCTGGGACGGCGTCTTCTCCGCGACCCGCTTCGATACCTCGAGGTTCCAGTCATGAGTGATCCCTTCTACACCGCGAAGTCCGGTGACCCCATCCTGGCGGACACCTGGAACAACATGCAGATCAAGACGCGGGATGAGATCCGCGCCCACACCCACCATGGCTCCGACGACGGCCGGCAACTGGATGGCGAAAGCATCTCCGCCACCGCCGTGTTGAAGGTGAGCCGGGTGGACGCCACCGTGTCGATGTCGGTGGGCGGCGTGGACCTGGCCACCCGACTGACCACCCTGGACACCCAGAAGCTGTCCATCGGCGGTGGCAGCCTCACGGGCCCGCTTTCTGTCGCGACGGCCAACGTAGGCATCGGAGCGGCGGCGGGGACCAAGCGACTGCTCGTCGTGGCGCCGGGCAGTGGCAACCAGAACGCCCCCCTGGAGCTGCGGAGCGGTGGCGATACGGGCTGGGGCATTGGCGCCGTCATCCGGACCACTGGCGGCACGGAGGGCGCGGGGCTGGTGCTGAGAAGCCGCGCCAAGAGCTGGCAGCTCCGCGGTGAGCAGGGCGCCACCGCCACCGGCCTGCAGATCACCGAGGACGGAGGCGACGCGGACACGGGCTCGGGCCTGGGCACGCCGCGCATCCACATCAAGTCCGGCGGCGGCGTGGGCCTCAACACGACGGACCCGCAGGGCGCGCTGGACATCCGCCTCTCGGGGGCCGCCGCCGGGTTCGACAGGTTCGTGGTGAACACGACGACGGACTGGGGCAGCGGCACGGCACAGGTGACCATCGGCGCCGGCGGTGGCGCGGGCCTGATGATCAACAACCCCCACGTCATCTGGCACAAGACGGAGAACCGCGCGTCCATCCGCTACGGCCTGAGCGGCGGCGTCGCCACGGGCCTGTTCTGGGACGTGGGCGCCCGGGTTGGCAACGCATTCTCCTTCACGGTGAATGGCACCCAGACGATGTGGATGGGCGCGGACGGCAGCGTCGGCATCGGCACGGTGACGCCGGGCGCGCGGCTGGACATCCAGGGCGGCGGCCTGCGCGTCAGCGGCGCCATCATGCCCTCCATCGGCAACGCGTCCGGCAACGGCATCCAGTTCCCCGAGGACTCGTGGGGTGGCACCGGAGACGCGGCGTTCATCCGCTACTACCGCGTGCCCAACCCGCTGCCCGGTGAAGAGGAGAACGGCCGTCTGGTCATCGCCTGCACGAACGAGCCGGGCGACTCCATCATCTTCCACCAGGCCGGCGCCGAGCGGCTGACGCTCGTCAATGGGTTCATTGGCATGGGGACGCCCCGCCCGTCCACGCCCTTGCACGTCGTCCAGCAGGCGGCCAACGCGGGCCTGCGCATCCAGGAGAACACGTCCGGCCGCTTCATGGACCTCTGCTACGAGGGCCAGGGCACCTTCCACCTGTTCCACAGCAACGGCAACGGCCAGTGGATGCAGCAGGACGGCATCTGGCGCGGCCCCTCGGACGCGTCGCTGAAGGACAACATCACCTCGCTCCAGGACATCCTCCCGCGCGTGCTGGCGCTCAGGCCCGTGAGCTTCAACTGGAAGAACACCGGTGACCTCAACCTGGGCCTGGTGGCGCAGGAAGTGGAGACCGTCTTCCCGGAGCTCGTCAGCGAGCTGAAGCTCGAATCCGCGGGCGGCAAGGTCATCAAGGGGCTGGCCCACCAGGCCTTCAGCGTGCTCGCCATCGCGGCCCTCAAGGAACTCAAGCAGCAATACGACGAACGATTGGCGGCGCTCGAGCAGCGTCTCCAGAACCAGGAGCTGAAGTCATGATGGATGCCATCGAGAAGCGCCTCGCGGACCTCCGGGCCGAGCACGAAGCAGGTCAGAAGATGATGGCGGAGCTGGAGGCGAAGCGCTCGCATCTGGTGCAGACGATGCTTCGCATCGAGGGCGCCATGCAGGTGCTCCAGGAGCTGCTGCCCGCGAAGGCCGAGGGCGGCACCGCCACCGTGACGGACATCAAGGAAGCCGCTCGCTGATTCCCCGCACGACGTCAGGACTCCGCCATGAGTGATACGCGCGTCGGCGCCACGCTGACCTATACCGGGACGGCCACCCCTCCCACGGCCGCACAGATTCCGGTGGACACCGCCGGTCTCGTCGTCGCCCTGGAAGTGCCGGCGGGCGTGGCGTTGGTGCGCGCGGCACTCACCGTCCGCGCGCCGTCGGATGACGTGACGGTGAACCTGTCGCCCACCGCCACGCTGGCCACCAGCGGGGGGCAGACCGTCCTGGACCCCGCGCAGCCCATCACCTGGCTCAGCCTGGACTGGGGGGCGCGTCGTCCCCTGTCCTCCGTGGACGTGCGGCTGCCGACCTCTCCCACGCAGACGGAGAAGAAGGGACGCCTGAGCGTCGCGGAGGGCGGCGCCTGGTATCCCCCGACGCCGTCGGACACGGTGTCGGTGAACGCCGTGGCGCCAGCGCCACTGCCGGGCATCCTCGCCAGCCGCTTGCTGGTGGAGTTCGTGGAGGCGAGCAGCGCGCCGCCTCCGGTGGGGACTCCGAAGACGCTGGCGGCGACCCAGGTGGCGAGCATCGCCCTGCGCGCGCCCGCGCGGCCTCCCGACCTCACCGCGACCGTGGGCGTAGGCGCGGGCGCGCTGTTCTTCCACCATGCGCTGCCCCTGCTGCCCCGGCAGGAGCTGGTGCTGGAGGATGCGTTGAGCGACGCGCTCCAGCGCGCGTGGCCGGTGGACCTCAAGTCCGGCGCGGTGGCGGTGGCGCTGCGCTCGTCGGGGCTGGGCATGTTCGACCGCGTCCAGCTCGTCATGGACACGCTGGAGGTCATCCAGCGCTGGAGCGACGGCGCGGAGAGCCAGACGCTGGCGGTGAACACGGACAGCAGCGTGTCCGCGCGAGTCACCGTGCCCAGGGACCGCGCGCTCTCCGAGGTGCGGTTCCACGTCCAGCATCAACTGCACGATGAGGACCTTCCCCTCGCGCCGCGCCCGCCCTCGATGCCCGCGCTGTCTCACCACTGCGGCTCCGGGTACTCCGCCGCGCAGGCCTTCCGTGCGACGCGCGCCACGGGCCCGCTCGCGGCCCTGGACCTCCACTTGCGGCCGCTGACCCGGCGCGTGGTGGGAACCCTCGCCTTTCATGCCGACGTGCATGACCGGCCCGATGATGCGCCCCTGGCTGGCGGTTCCATTCCCCTGCTGCTGGAGCAGGAGGGTTCCGCTCCGTGGGCCTCGCGCTGGGTCGCCTTCACTCCTGGCAAGCCGCTCGCGCTCGGAACGGGCCCGTGGTGGGCCGTCCTCACGGTGGACGAAGGAGATGTCCTCTGGAGCCTCACGGACCATGCGGAGACCGCTCCCACGCCGGGCGCGTTGACGCCTGGCACCGCGCTGCATCGCACCGAGGCCATGGGCCCGTGGCTGCCTCGGGAGAATGGCCTTCCGGGAGAGGAAGAGGACGCGGAGGCGCTCTGGGCATGCTCGCGTCCACGCCTGCGTCCACTCACCGCCGTGCCTCCGCTCCCGCCCCGTCTTCAGCTCCGCTGGGGCACGAAGGTGCTCGACGTGACGGCTCGCGAGGACGGTTCCGTCGGGCTGGATGCCAAGGCCCTGGCCACCCTCACACCGCCCGGGGGCACCGGAAGCCCGCCGCCGCTGGAAGTCCTCGTCCAGTCGCGCGTGGCCGGTGACATCACCCTCTCCGGGCTCCAGGTGGTCATCCCCCAGCGGGAGACCTACCCACTCTTCCCGAGGTAGCGAGACCCCCACCCCATGCTCCTCGCCATCGAGTCCTACTTCCACGATGCCCTGCGCCCCGCCGTCCCCGAGACGGTGGAGGTCGCGACCGGCCCCTCACGAGGACCCGCCGCCGACGCGGAGGCGCTCGTCGAGGTCTATGCCTCCCGACTGAAGCTGGCGCTTCCGGAAGGCGACGACCTGGCGGCGCAACGACAGCCGTCCTACTTCGCCCAGGTGCACCGCTGGGCGGGCAACGGGACGACGAAGGACTTCACGCTCCCCGCGAATGCGCGTGGTCAGGTGAGCGAAGTGGAGTCACCGCCCGGGCACCCGCTGCGCAGGGGCGATGACTACACGCTCGAGGACACCACGCTGCGCCTCTATCGCGCGCCCGCCGTGGCCAACGAGGCCGTGGTCGCCTTCCTGCGAGGAGACCGCGCCGACGGCTTCCTGGAGCGGCGCCGGTGTGAGCTGTCGCTGTCCATCCGCGCCTGGGTGAAGGCTCCGGGCAACGCCGCGCCGCTGCTCTCGCGTGCCCTGGCCGCTGCATTGGCCGCCTCGGCGGACATGGGGAACCTTGAGGACGAGGACACGTATCCCGACGAGTCGGGCGTGAGGCTGCGGCTGCTCCAGCCCGCGGCGAGCCTCCTGGACATCCAGCGCGCCATGGAGCCCGTGGGTGAGACGTTCTTCAGCCGTGCTCAGGCGAACTTCATCGTCCGGGGAGAGCTGGAGCAGCTCATCTCACTGGGGACGCCGGAGCTGGAAGGCACCATCCTCGAGGTGCGGCGGGTGACGTAGCCGTCGGAGGCTGGCGCGTGGAGCCACCGCCGTACAACGGCCCGGCCCAGGAAATGCCTGGGCGGGCCGCTCTTGCTCAAGGACCTGCTACTCCGCTTCAACCGCGTCTACCGCGGGGCAGAAGCGAGCCATACAGGCATCCCAATCCGCGACGCATTCATCAGCCGGCCTGTTTTCAAGAAACAGGCAGCGGTTATAGAGGCGGTCGCACACGCCCCCGCACGCAAGAGCCTCAACCGAGGGGTCCTGTTCCGCGTCAACGCCACCACAGCCCGACAGCAAGCCCACGGTCAGCAGCGCCTTGGTGATAAAGGACTTGATCCGCATGTACGCCTCCTCAAGCGCCTTTCTGGATTGAAAGACATTGCAAGAGTAGCACCTCCTCCCAGGGCAACCCGGTGCGAATCGGCTCCACGCCATCAACAACACCTTGCGTCATCGGGTGCTTGTGATTCAGAACCGACCCACCTTCTCGGCATGCTTTCGAAACCACGGGAGCCATCGCTGATTTCGAGGAGGGCGAGCACAGGCCGGCTGCCGACGGACGGGATTCGTCGAGAAGATGCGGCGCCACGTCCACACCTCGCGCCCAGCTGCCCCACCCGTGGTTCTTGTCGTCACGGCACGCGGTGATGCCTCGAAGGGAAATCCAGACGACCTTCGCTACGTCGAACCCAGCCTCATGAGGACTTCGGCGACTCCATCCGGGTGTTCCTGATGCTCATCGGTGATGGTCTGGAAGCCACACTTTTCGAGGACGCGGATCGACGCGGCGTTGTGGAGAGCGACCCACGCATGAAGCGGCCGGGCGGGCACGAGCGCGAGAAACTCAGAGAGGGCCTGGGTGGCGATGCCTTTGCCCCAGTGCTCGCGCCCCACCCAATAGCCGATGAGGCGCTTTCCATCCTGTTCCCAACTGCCGATGTTCCCAACGACCACGCCACCCACAACGATGGTGCGGTTGACGTTTTCAGGGCAGAGAACATTCGTGCGCCAGTGAGTCATGAACGCGTCGCGCTCCCGCGATGGAAACGCGGCCATGCGCAGCGCTTCCGGGTCGCACTGGTGCTCGAAGAAGATGGGAAGGTCCTCATCCGTGACGATGCGGAGAATCATTCTGAAACAGCTCCGTCCAGTCTGCGCCGCGAGGGACGTCGCGAGGCGAATGGTGGACGGATTCTAGCTTTTTCGGGCATGACGAAGCGCGGGAATCTGGACCGGCGAGACGCCCCAGGACCGCAAGGCACGCAGGAGCCCCATGCCGTTCGCCGAGGTCCCGCACGGACTGCGTCTTCACCCTGGGTTATTCCACCTGTCGAATCCACTGACGCACGAGCGACTCGAGCGCCTTGCGCTGGCTCCGCACGGACTCGAGCGTGACGAGACAGCGGTCTTTCGCGAGCCACCGGCAGAGTCCCTCCGGATCGTCGAGCTCGACTCCACTCTTCGCGCTCTGCTTCACCTTCGCGCCGGTGTGGAAGACGAGCTGCACGCGGTCCTCGGAGCGAAGGTGCACGGCCGCGAAGAACTCGGTGGTGCGGAAGCTCGCGGTGTTCCACTTCACCGCCTCGGAGATGGAGGGGTCGACACCGAGGATGAGCTTTCGGACCTGGTCGATGTCCTTGCGCAGCGGGTGCGCTCGCTCGTCGAGGAGCGCGGTGACCTCCTTCGAGCCGTCTTGCGGGGGCGTCACAGCGCGCTTCGCGGCCATGGTCCTGTGTCTCCTCTCCGGCGATTGCGTCCCGGTGTCTACCATGACACGCCCCAACTCAGCAGGAACCGACAGTCCCTGAAGGGACAGGACTCACGAACGGTTCTGGCTTTGAAACCGTGGCTGGCAATGCGGACCACTTCGAGCGAGCACTCGCGGCGAAGCGCGTCAACACTCGCACCGTGATGGCGCTGACGACAGACGTGCGCGCGGGAGAGGCCGCGATGCTGCGCTCGGATGAGACCGCGTATAAAGCAGCGCATGAGCAGACCCTGAAGGCATTGCGTGCGCTCTCGCCGGAGGAACTGCGCGCGGTCGAAAGCATCACCACGTCGATGCAAGTCCGTTGAGCACCCCCGTGAGGGGCGCCGCTCCGCGCTTGTCGTCGACGGTGCCTTCGACGCTTCCCTGCGATTGAAAGACGCATGGGCCGCCCCAGAACTCCGAGGCGGACCCAAGCCCTACGAACCCAACGTCCGCCTCAGGGGCAGTAGGTGCAGTAGAAGAAGCCGGAGTGCGAGGCGTACGGCCCATCCCCCGAGCCTGAACACTCCGTGGTGCAGTCATCGTTCGTATAGCAGGAGGCCACCAGCCCCTCCTCGCTGTAGGGGAGCGAGCTGTACCAGGCGCTGTACCGAGGGCGGTAGAGCTGCACACAGGCCTGGGCGGACACCTCCCCGGCGGTGCCTTCCGTGGGCGCGCCTTCCAGGACAGTCGACGGAACGGGCTGCTCCGAGAGCGGCGGGGACTCCCCGCCACACGCCATCAGGAAGCCCGCGGCCAGCACGGCGAAACCACTCAGGGTGCTCTTCATGGTGACACTCCTTCCAAAGGGAGGCCTGCAGGAGAGCACATTCCCTCGCGGACCTCGGTGCGAGGAAGCGCCCTCCTCCTCGGCCCAAGGCGTCACACCCGTCCGGGGCACCCAGGACCCTGTGGATTCCACGTAGTCATTGGGCGCCGCTCTTCGGAGTGGACCGCGCGGCGAGTCCCCTTCCGCCACTTGCGCCAATCACACGCGCAGTCCGCACGAAACATCCCTTTTCAGAACTCCGAGTAAACCAAGGGAAACAGATGCGACCTTCCAGCGCGCGCTCCGTTCCATCCCTGCGCGGGCGGACTTACTTGCCATTTGAAGGTCATCTCGCTCCATCTCGACCTCTGTCGAAATGAAGTTGCATCAGTATCAACACTACAAGTATTTCCAGGGCCCCCGGGACTTCCCGGCTGGCGGCACGCGTGCGTGCATGACAAGGATTGGTGGAAACATGGCGTCCCGTCTCGGTGATACGTCTGCGAAGGGTTTGCGTTGGGGTGCGGTGTTGCTGGCGGGGCTGGTGGGCTGTGGCCCCACTACGACGAAGGAGCCCGCGACGAACCAGGAGGAAGTGCGCTCCATCGAGGAGCAGTCCAAGGCACTGACGCCTCCCCCGGGCTGTACCGAAATCACGCTGGGAGAGCTGAGCAACGGCGTGGAGCTGACGCCGGTGAGGTACTCGCAGCAGCCGACGTACCGGGGCACGTTCACCAACCCGGCCGCCCCGACCGCCACGAACCTGGCGTACCTCCGGCTGGACGTGAATACCGCGCCCGGGCTGTATGACTTGTCCGTGGGCGGAGGCAACACCTTCACGTGTGATCGCTGCGTGATGGGCTACCAGGACTCCGGTGCGCCGACGGAGAAGTACCTCGTCGCCGACTCCGGGACGATGCTCGTCGCGCTGAAGGTCTCGCCGGACCAGACGATTGGAGCGCTGGCGAACGTGGTGCTCCGCGAGTCCGTGGACGCCGCGCCGCTCAACGCCCCGTACTGGGGCAGCGCCGTGGTGCCGGGCGGCGAGTGCAAGTGGATCCGCTTCGCGACGTGGAACACCGTGCGCCCGGGTGGCTGCGATCCGCGCGAGGGCTCGCTGACGGCGAACCTGCCGGACACCACCTGCGTGCCCACCAACTACGCCGCCAGCGACGGCACGCTGGAGCGCGCGCTGGGCACCAAGACGCACGGCCAGGCGTGCACCACCACCCCGGCGGTGAGCGAGTACGAGCTGGACTCCACGGACTGCGAGCAGGGCTTCACCTGCACGGACCTGCTCTCCGCGAACGCCCAGTGCCTCAAGACGTGCGACTTCATGGCGGCGAACCCGGGCTGCCCCACGGGCACCGTGTGCGGCGTTTACGGCCTGTGCATCGAGCAGTCCGTGCTCCAGCCGCTCGGCTTCGACTTCGACCCCGCGCAGATTGGCGAGCAGTGCAGCGTGGGCTACGCGGAGTTCTGCGGCACCGAGGGCGCGCGCGGCGCGTGTCTGGACCTGGCCCGTACGGGCAAGGGCACCTGCTACGCCTATGAGCGCGCGCGCAGCAACTGCGGCCCGGGCGAGGAGCTGGGCTACATGAACTACGGCCGCTCCGGCGGCGGCTTCGACCGCACCTACGGCTTCTGCTACCACGACGGTCGCTAAGGGAAGTGAGCGGGGGCGTTCGCTGTCCAGGTCCCCTCCAGCCCGGGCCGCGGCGCCTCCGCTCAGCTCACCGCGCGCCCACCGATGCGCGAGCCCGCGTCTTCTGGCAACCGCCTGAACAGCGGACCCGCCAGCGAAGACACCACGCCCACGGCGAGGAACGGCAACAAGAAGCGGTCCGGGGTCAGCGGCAAATCCCCGCTGCCTCGCGCCAGGTGAAGCATGAGCGCGCCCAGGCTGATGCCCACGCTCAGCGCCATCTGCTGCGTCACCACCGCCACCGTGGAAGCCTGACTCATCTTCTCCGGAGGGATGTCCGCGTACGCCACGGCGTTGATGGCGGTGAACTGCAGCGAGCGCACGAAGCCGCTGACCATCAACGTGGCGACGATGAGCGGAATGGGCGTGGAGTTGCGGAAGAACGCCGGGAGCGCCGTCAGCACCGCCGCGGCCAGATTGGAACCGACAAGCGTCGTCCTGAAGCCCAGCCGCCTGATGACCCACGGCGCCACGGGCTTGCAGGACATGGCCCCCAGCCCCGTGCCAATGGTCACCAT
>NZ_JABUMQ010000168.1:0-23599 GCF_013336645.1 Myxococcus sp. CA039A
GGATTGGCGTGGCGAACACCCGGGCGCGCATCCAGCAGCTCTATGGCGAGCGGTATGGCCTGACGCTGGAGGATGCGCCGGGTGGGGGCGTGATTGCCCGCGTGGAGCTGCCGTTCGTGGTTTTGAATGCGTGAGGGGGCAATCGTGGAAGGTGGCTGGCGAGTGCTGGTGGTGGATGACGAGCCGCTGGCGCGGGACAATGTGAGGCACCTGCTCGCGCGGGCGCCCGACGTCACGTCCATCCGGGAGTGCGAGGGAGGCCAGGAGGCGGTGGAGGCGATTCTCCGCGACCGCCCGGACCTGGTCTTCCTGGACGTGCAGATGCCGGAGGTGGACGGCTTCGAGGTGCTGCAGGAGGTGGGACCGGAGCGGATGCCGCCCGTCATCTTCGTGACGGCGTTCGACCGTTACGCGGTGCGGGCGTTCGAGGCCAATGCGCTCGACTATCTGCTCAAGCCCTTCAGTGACGGGCGTTTCCAGGAGGCGCTGGAGCGGGCGCGCAGGCAGCGGGCCACGGGGCGAGACAGGGCGCTGCTGGAGCGACTGTCCTCGCTGCTGGAGACGTACCGGACACCGTCCCCTGCTGGCATGGAGGCGGGTCCGTCGGATGCGCCCTTCCTGGAGCGCATCGCGGTGAAGACGGACGGCAAGGTGCTGCTCCTGCCCGTCGCGGAGCTGGACTGGTGCGAGGCGGAGGGCAATTACGTGGTGCTGCACTCGGGAGGACGCAGTCCCATGCTGCGCGAGACGCTCAACCGCGTGGAGCAACTGCTGGACCCCAAGTGCTTTGTCCGCGTGCACCGCTCCACGCTGGTCAATGTGAACCGCATCCGCGAGCTGGAGCCCGACGTGGACAAGGGCTGGGTCGTGGTGCTGCGGGATGGCACGCGACTGCGACTGAGCCCGGGGCGGAAGCCGGCGGTGGAGGCCCTGCTGCGTCAGTCATTCTGACCCGCACGGGCACCGTGGGCTCGTATGTCGTGGATATCCACGATGGAACGCCGGACATCCAAGTGGCTAGCGTCACATGGATGCAAATACAATCGAGCTGGCTGTCGCGTGGTGGGGTGATCCTGTCCTTCGTCGCCCTGGCTGCCTGTGGCGCGGGCACTCCGGTCCAGGAGGACGCTGTCCTGGAAAGTTCGGAAGGGGAGTTGAGCTGTAACATTTCGCAGCTGTGCGCCAATGGGACGTCCATCTCTTGCACCTCCACGCAAGACGTCTGTTCCTCGGGGACGGATAGCGGTGGTTGGGTCCAGTGTGATGACCGGCGGACCTACTGCCCGCAAGCGTGTACCTGCGGCGCGGTTCGGCACGTGAGCTCCAAGGTCGCGCGTGGGGTGCGCTGCCAGATTGCCTTCATGAGCGCGCGGGATGCGCTCGAGGTCCGGATGAATACGACCTGCCCGTCGGGCGCCTGCAATGTCTTGGAGGAGGAACTGGACTGCAGGCGCGTTGGCTCGAACCCCGCCGACGGATACGAAGCGGCGATGCGTGTCACGTACTCCTGCAAGGAGCCCGCGAACTGCCAGTAGCGGGGTCGGTCCGGCTCGGGCGAGCGCGTGGCTTGCCCGAGCCCTGTGACGCGAGACGTTTCGCTGGACTTGTCAGTCCGTGGACTGAGCGCCTGAGTCGGACGTGTCCGCGCACATGTCGGACGAATGCTCCGAGCCGGAGGCGCAGCCGTCGCTGGTGTTGCCATCGACCAGATCCGCCAGCCAGCCGCGAAAGCCCGTGAGGTCGATCAGGCTGCTTCCATAGATGTCGATGGCCGCTGCCGCGGCCGCCTCTCGACGTGCCTTCGCGAAGCGGTAACCGAGAACGACTGCCCAGCCTGCTCCCAGGAGCGACAACACGACAGCCAGCACTACGGCGGCTTGGAGCATCAGTGTCATGTCCACCTCCTGGGGTTTGAGTCTATCCATTCTCCCCGTTGCGAGGCAAAAAGCACCCACGAGGGGCAGATTCGATGAGGAGCCCCTCATGGCCCCTCAAGGTCAGCCAACGGGTGAGAGGGATGCCTGATCCTTGAGCCAGTCCGCCACGGTCCTGGTCGCGGGCTTGACCTGTGAGTACTTGGGGAGCACGACCCAGTATGCGGTGCCGAGCTCCACGCTCAGGTCACCCAGCGGGCGGAGGAGTGCTCCGGAGGCCACGTCATCGGCCGCGAGTTGATGGCGCGCCAGGGCGACGCCTTGTCCCAACAGGGCCGCTCGCAGCACCAGGTCCGATGACGCGAATCGAGGGCCACCGTGAACGTCGAGCGAGGCGGGGCCATGGGCCGCCTTCCAGCGCTCCCATGGGGTCTCCGGGTCCCGGTCATGGAGGAGGCGCAGGCGCGTGAGGCCGTCAGGCTTGTCCGGGCGGCCAGACTTCTTCCAGAGCGCCGGGCTCATGACCGGGTAGAGCGAGTCTTCCATCAAGGGCTCGCAGTCGACATCCCGCCAGGGGCCACGGCCCATCCGAATCGCGAGGTCGGCCTCACCAGTGCCCAGGTCGATGATCCGCGAGTCCACGACCACGGACACTTCGATGTGGGGATGCGCTTCCTCGAGGGCGGGCAAGCGCGGCAGGAGCCACCGTGCCGCGAAGGAAGGTGTGGTGGAGATCGTCACCGAGCCCTCGGAGCGCGTCTCACGAATCGAGGCGACGGCCCGCGCGATTTCACGGAGCCCGGAGAGGGTGGCCCGCCCCAGTGCCTCGCCCTGTGACGTGAAGGTGAGGCCTCGCCGTCCGGCCGGTGGATGGATGATGGGCACGCCGAGCCAGGCATCGAGCTCCGCCAGATGCCGGCTGACGGCGGAGTGCGCGATGCCCAACTCGCGCGCCGCCGCCCGCACCCCACCACTGGCGTAGACGACCGCGAAGGCGCGGAGCGCGTTGAGTGGAAGCTCCTTCATGGTCTTGAATCTAGACCATTCATCGCCACCTTCAGAACACCCTGGACCGTTACTTTTCAGCGCATGAACGGATACGTCGGCGCGACCTGGAATGGTCCCTGTTACAGGCCAGATGGAGGAACGACATGGACGCGCTGATGGGCGTGGCCGGTCTGGTCGCCGTGTCGGCCATCACCCCGGGGCCCAACAACATGGTGGTGATGAGGGCAGGCGGGCGTGGCGGCGTGGTGGGGGCGCTGCCGGCCATCGCGGGCGTCGTGCTCGGCACGGCGGTGTTGCTGACGCTGTTGATGACCAGTGTCGGCGTGGCCTTCGCGGCGGACCCTCGGGTGGGAACAGCCATCACTCGCTGCGGTGGCCTGTATCTTGTCTGGCTCGGCGCCCGACTCATCGCGGGGAGCCTGGGTAGAGGCGCCAGCGGCGGCGACACTCCTACACGCGCTTCGTCCGACGGCTTCATCGGTACGTTCGTGCTCCAGTTCCTGAATCCGAAGTCCTGGGTGACGGTGCTGACGGCGGCCTCGGCGGTGCGAAGCGGAGCCTCGGCGGCCGTCGCCTTCATTCAGCTCGTCGTGCTCTTCACGGTCATCCCCGTGGTGTGTCTGCTTCTCTGGTCCACCCTGGGCTCGTTGATGTCGACCGTGCTGGCCCGGGAGTCCTTTCGTCGCGCGTTCGATGCCGTGATGGGTGGGCTCCTGATTGCGTCCGCTGTCCTGCTCGTATCGGGCGCGTAAGGTCATGACGATTGTGGCGAATCAGACGATTGTCTTCGGCCTCGACTTGATGCGCCGCAACTCCATGGTGAATGCATGGCCGTGGCAGCAGGAGCAGTGCAAATGGCTGATATGGCGGCCATCTCTTCCGCGTTCATTCCATCTGAGAGGCGTCACTCTCACCTCAAGGAGCGTGAATGAATCCGTCGAGAGGCACTGGCATTCTCCGTGGTGTGTGTTTGCTGGTGGCTGCCATGCTGATGCAAGCATGTGGTGGCTCGGCCGTGGAGGAGTTCGGCCCCAGCTCCGCGCGGTCAGTGCAGGCCGCGGGGGTGATGAAGTCTGGGTTGGATTCGGAGGACATCTACACGAGGCTCCTGTCCGTCCCCGGCCTCACGGTGGTGAGTGAGCAGGTCTCTCCCTTTCCGGGCACGCGCTTCTTCCAGTTCTACTTCGAGCAACTGGCGGACCATCGCAACCCCAACGGGGAGCGGTTCCAACTGCGCGGCACACTGCTGCACCGCTCCGTGGCCGCGCCCGTGGTGCTGTACTCCGGTGGCTACGGACTGAACTCACGACCGTTTCAGTACGAGCCCACCGCACTGCTCGGTGCCAACCAGCTTTCGCTGGAGCACCGCTTCTTCGGTCCCTCGCGACCGGCTTCCAATGACTGGACGCTGCTCAACATCCGGCAGGCCGCCGGCGACTACCACCGCATCATCCAGGCCTTCAAGCCGCTCTACACCGGCCATTGGCTCACCACGGGTGGCAGCAAGGGCGGCATGGCCGCCGTCTACCACCGCTACTTCTATCCGGACGATGTGGATGCCACCGTGGCGTACGTGGCGCCCAACATGCACGGGTTGGATGACGGGCGCTTCGTCCGCTTCCTCGACCAGGTCGGGGACGAAGACTGTCGGGAGCGGCTTCGCGCCTTCCAGCAGGATGCTTTGGCGCGCCGCGAAGAGTTGCTCCCCTTCGTGGAGGAGTTGACCACCTCGACGGGCGCGACCTTCGAGTTGATTGGATTGGATCGGACCCTCGAATTCGCCGTCGTCGAGATGCCCTTCTACTTCTGGCAGTACGCCAACGTGTCGGTGTGCGAGTTCATCCCCGCGCCGGGTGCTCCGGCGGAAGCAGTCTTCGCCTTCCTCGATGCGGTCGTCGACGTGAGTGGTTCCTATGGGGACGCTGATCTCGATTACTACGCGGCCTACTACTACCAGTCCGCCACGGAGCTTGGCTGGACCGGCTACCCCACGAGGCACCTGC
The DNA here is from genome assembly GCF_013336645.1 of Myxococcus sp. CA039A. NCBI lineage: Bacteria > Pseudomonadati > Myxococcota > Myxococcia > Myxococcales > Myxococcaceae > Myxococcus > Myxococcus sp. CA039A. Next base: position 4,886 of record NZ_JABUMQ010000168.1, read on the forward strand.
GCCGCCTGCTGAGCTACCCTCGCGAGGACGTGCCCACCGCGTACCTGTCCTTTCCCGTGGAGGAGCGGTTCGACCATGGCTTGATGCGCCGCGTGGAGCACTGGGTGCGCCGCGAGGGTGAACGGATGCTGTTCCTCTACGGAGACAATGACCCATGGTCCGCTGGCGCCTTCGAGGTGCGGGAGCGCAACGATTCCCTCCGCTTCGATGTCCCGGACTCCAACCACGCCAATGCACGCATCACCCGACTGCCCGAGGCGGAGCGCACACAGGCCTTGTCGCGCCTCTACACCTGGATGGGCGTCACGCCGCCGGCCGTCGGCGCTCAGGGCCTGGCCACCGAGGCCGCGGGAGACGTCGCGCCCCTGGTCGAGGAGCGCTCCCGGCTGTAGTCCGGGGACCTGAAGACTGACGTCACGGGGCATGGGCCCCATTCCTCGAGCCTCGGGACCCGGCCTTGGAGTGGGGCCCAATGGAACACAACAGGACAGAACAGTGCGCCTGGAATGAACTGGTCAACGGTTCGTCGCGCGATGTGGGGGGATGCGGCGTAAATCGAATAGCTCTTGCATGGACGGTGGGGCGTCAATCCGCTGGATGTCAGACGGAGGGAGCGCACATGAAGCCGTTCTGGATTCGTCCGCATCTCACAGTCGCTGGAATGGGGTTGCTCCTGATGTCCATGGGCGCGGCCGACGCGCAGGAGACATCGGGGCGAGGCCTCACCAGCTATATGCCCGTGGACCAGACGGAGCCTTTCGCCGACGTCATGTCGCGGATGAAGGCGGAGAAGCCCAAGGTCACCGCGCGCCACCAGCAACTGCTCACTCAGCGCTATGACCTGGGAAACCGCCCTGCCCAGGGCGTCACCATGTCTCGTGGGAAGGCCGTCCAGGAAGGCGTCCGGGTGAAGCTCCCGCAGGGCGTCACCTGGGCCTCCCTCGCCGCCATGAGTCCGGAGGCGGTCCGCGAGAAGGGCGTCTTCCCCGGGGGCCTCATGCCGCTGCCCCATCCGAATCATCCGGAAGGCGGCATGCTCTTCCCCAAGTTCCACATCGATGAAATCAAGCGGCAGGAGGGCAGGGACCTCACGCGGTTCGACCTCGACTTCGACCTGCCGGACCACCTGCTGCCGGAGTTCCCTCCGCCCATCTTCCTCACCACGCGCCCGGACCTGGGGGATGTCTCGCAAGGCAAGCTGGTGACGATCATGAATGTCCAGGAGCTGTTCAACGGCCTCCTGAATCCGAAGCAACTGGAGGGACTCCGGCTGCTCGTCACGCCGTTCCCCCAGCAGCAGTTCAATCAGACCGCTGACCGTCGCTCAGAGCTGCCCAGCAGGGGCGTGACGTGCTTCGACTGTCACGTCAATGGCCACTCCAATGGCGCCACGCACCTGGTGGGAGACATCCGCCCCCAGGAGTTCAGACACCGCATCGAGACGCCGACCCTCCGTGGGGTGAACATCCAGCGGCTGTTCGGCTCGCAGCGAGCCCTCAAGACGGTGGAGGACTTCACCGAGTTCGAGCAGCGCGCCGCCTACTTCGACGGAGATCCGGTCATCGCCACGAAGAAGGGCGTCAACATCCTGGAGCGAGGCAGCCAGGTGCACTTCATGGCGGAGGTTCAAGCACTCCTCGACTTCCCTCCCGCGCCCAAGCTGCGCTTCGACGGGAAGCTGGACCCGAAGAAGGCCACCGAGTCGGAGGCGCGCGGCCAGACGCTCTTCTTCGGCAAGGCGCAGTGCTCCGTGTGTCACACGCCGCCGTATTACACGGACAACCTGATGCACAACCTGCGGGCGGAGCGCTTCTACAAGCCACGCCTGGTGAACGGCGCGATGATGGGCGCGGACGGCCCCATCAAGACGTTCCCGCTGCGCGGCATCAAGGAGTCTCCGCCCTATCTCCATGATGGGCGGCTCTTGACGCTGGAGGACACGGTGGAGTTCTTCAACCTCGTGCTGGAGACCCGGCTCAACGAGCAGGAGAAGAAGGACCTGGTCGCATTCATGCGCGTGCTCTGACGCTCGCGTGCGGGGCAATCGGCGCTTGGCGCCGTGGCGAAAGGGTGGGCCGGGTCAATGCCTCGGCCCACGCATGCGGGCGACGGCCGCGTCGAGCCGCTCGTCATAGGCCGCCGCGAGGTCGTTCAGGGCCTGCGCGCAGTCCCCGACATATGAGGGACCATGCATGAGGCCGAGCGTTCGCGGACGCAGCGCCGCGAGCGCACGGAGCGTGGGCCCGGTCGCGGGAGTCAGACAGGTTGCGAGGGCGCGGTCCTCGGTCGCGAGCGCGGGCCCGACGAGGTCCTGTTCCGTCAGGGCTGGCGCGTCGCCCAGCGCGGTGAACAAGTCCCCACACAACAGCGTCCCGGTCGACTCCTCAAGGAGCAGTCCGGCATCCCATCCGTGCGGCACGTGGGGTGTCTCGATTCGCCGCAGCCGCTTGCCGCCCAGGTCGAGGACCTCGCCGTCCTGCAGCGGGCGTGGCGCTCTATCCGCGAGGTCGTTCACCGATACGAGGCAGCCCAGTGCCCCATGCGCGACCTGGGCATGCGGCGCGGTGGCCAGCCAGGAGTTCATCGCCCCGCACTCGTCTGCCTCGACATGCCCGAAGGTGAGCCAGCGCAGCCGCTCGGGCGGGAGCACCCGCCGTACCGCGGCCGATACCGAGGGGAACAGCGCCCGCGGCCCCAGATGGAACAGCAATGGCTCCTCAGCCTCGATGAGGAACTGGTTGAAGAGAATGTTGGAGCTGCTGACGTAGGTGGACAGCCGATAGATATTCGGCGCGATTTCAGTCACCTGGGTCTCCACCCGATACCTCCCTGTCCAACCACCCCGACGTGGGGATGGCCGCAGCGAAGCACATGCAGCGGGGTGGCATGCTCACACGCGGGTCCATGAGTCCTGTCCCGCCCGAACACTGTCGTGCCGAAGGCTCCCTTCATTTTTCAGAGGCGCTCGCGATGGCGGATTCTGGCCCAGGCGGCTCAGTGAACGGCAATGCCTACATGCCCTCATGTTCAGTGAGTCCAATGGCCTGTTCTGGCCAGGCGAACTGTCGCATCCGCCGGTGATATCGGGGGCGACGCCCACCTGAACAGATGTCTGGATCCACCTCGTCACGGGTTCTCGCTCGAAATGGAGGACAATGCCTACATGAACGCGTCTTCAGGCATTTCCGACCCCATCAGCATTTGGGTTCTGGCCCAGGTTGGTGCGCAGTGCCTACCTGAACGCATCTTCAGGCATTTTGCACCCATGCTCGCAGGGCAACGAACGCAGGCGGGCCGACCTGTCGAGGGCGTCGAGCCGTCAGGACAAGCGCTCTCGACGGGAGCGCGATTACACCGCGCCCCCGAAGCAATCGCTATCAAGTCAGGGATTGAGTTGTCTGTGATTGTTCAATGACAGACGCGAAGTCTACTCGCCCGAACGCTGGCGGTTGAGCCGGTCGTAGTGCCGGTAACCCAGCTTGTCGAGCGCGTGCGGCGGCGCGAGGCCGATGTCGACCAGCGTCTTGATGTCGTACGTGCCCGTGAGGACAGGGGGCGCGTAGCTCCGGATCGCCGTGGGCGTGCGGAACTTCTCCAGCGGGAAGAGGACCTTGCTGGTGTGCACGTGGATGAAGTGCGCGGCGGACTGGCGCTGCCAGCCGGAGACGCCCGGCGCGGTGATGACGTGAGGCGTCGCGAGGAACGTGCCGCCCGTGAGGATCTCCAACTGCTGGCCCACCTGCGCCACGATGCAGCCCGCGGGCGCGGTGCCACGCACCTTGTGGCCCTGCGGCTCCTCGGGAGTCGCGCGCGTGCGCAGATACAGGCCGCTCTTGTCGTCGGGGCTCGGCGCCGCCTTCCCGTCGGGGCCGAGAAACCGCCCACCGGGCAGCAGCGTGAGGAGGTTGAAGTCCGTGTGCTCCTCGCCCCAGACGATGTCCGTGTTCACCTGCTCCGGCTTGAGCGACAGGTACTGGAGCGCGCGGGTGATGTGCGGGGCCTTCTCGCAGAGGGACGTGAAGGTGTCCGTGGGGAGTCCCAGGGCCATGGCCGAGCCGCGCAGCAACTGGAGGCCCGCCTCGTGGAGCGAGCGGCCCAGGGTCATGATCCCTTCCTGGAAGTACGCGGGCGCATCCGAGGGCCACACGTTCTCCGGATACAGCTCCGGGAACTCCATCGCCGCCACCTCGTCGTTGGGGTAGGGCGCGACGAAGTAGCACTCCTTGAAGTCTGGCTGGCCGTTGCCGGCGACGGCGACCTCCGTGTTCGGCGGCGTCCAGCCGCGCTGGTACCAGAGGTCGGCTCGGCCGTAGGGCTTCTTCTCCTCGGCGGGGCGCGCGATGAAGGCGGCGAAGGCGTCGTAGTAGCGATGGAGCGCCTGAGTGTCGACGCCGTGATTCTTGATGTAGACGAGACCGAAGACACCAAATGCCTCGCGCAGCGCCATCGCGGCGCGCTCGATGCGGGGCGCATCTCCCGAGGCGAGGTCTGCGAGGTCGACAGTCGGGATGTTCAGAGAAGAGGTCTCGGCCATGGTTCCCCCAGGTGTATCGCTCCTCGCGGCCAAAGGGGAGGGCCTCGTGGGCTTCTCTCCCTGGGTGCAAATTCTGCGTCCCTTCCCAGGGGCAGGTCACTCCCGGAGTCGGGCACCCGCCGCGCCGCTCAGCGCACCACGGGCAGGGGGAAGCTGAACGGCTTGCCGTCCGAGGCCATGGCATGGCCAGACACCTCGGCGGCGCCGTGGCCCCGGCGCTGGGGCCTGAAGGTGGCTTGCGGGTCCCGGGCGGAGGCCTTGCCCCCGTGGAAGATGGCGAAGCGGGCCGTCACCGCGCCCGCGGTGGTCAGCAGGTCCGCCGCCACCTGCTTCCAGCGCCGCCGCCCCGGGAGCGCGTCCACCACCAGCCCCGCCACGGAGCAGGCGCGAGAGGCCTTCCACAGCGTCCCCGACAGGCCTTCGTCCAGGGGCCGGGCGACCTCCGGCGCGCGTCGGGCGTCGCGCTCCACCGCGTACCCCATGGCCAGCTCCGCCGCCTTGCCCGCGAGCCGGTACGGACGCAGCACCCCCGCCTCTCTCGGCGAGTGGGGGAGGAGGGACAGCAGGCTGCCCGCGCTCGCTGTCGCCGAGGCCATGAAGAACAGGGGCAGGGTGCGCCGCGTCGCCTGCCACAGCGGTATCGCCGTGTTGTTCAGCAGCACGGCCGTGTAGCCCGCGAGCGGCATGCCCAGCAGCGCGGCCGAGTAACCGGACACCTTTCCCACCGCCCCGAGCACTCCGCGAGAGCGTCCCAACACCAGCCCCACGGTGTTCAGTCCTCCCGACAGCGCGAGCACCCAGGAGCCCACGCTCATGGGCGAGGTCGGCCGGAACACGCGCAGCATGTGGAGGAAGCGCTCGGGTCGTCCGAGGTCCGCGATCAACAGCCCCGCGCTCAGGATGTCACCGACGGTGCCCAATTGACGGCACCGCCTCGCGAGCGGATCCAAGGCCTTCTCGCCGAGCACATCGATGGCCAGGCCCATGAGGCTCGCCGCGCCAGCGACGCCGCCCACGAACAGATAGGCGGGGACGGTGGCAATCCAGACCGGCTGCTTGAGGACCGGGAGCCCGTGGTAGCTGGGCGCATCGGGCGAATCCACGCCGGAGCGGGAGGGAATCGACGACAGCAGCGTGCGCGCGGGGTTCGCGCCGTCCAGGTCCGTCACGCGTTGCTGAGCGCCCTCTCCGAGCAGGGTCCCCAGCGAAGGGTTCACGTTGCGCCCGTCGCTCCGTCGCTGGAGCGTGTCGAGGAACGACGGCCCCTCGTTCCCTGACGAACTCATGGTGTGCCCCGGCGACCGAACAGCACCGCGCCCACGGCCACCGCGGCCATGCCGAGCGCGCCCACGGCCACGGCGCCCCAGGCCTCCCGGGCCTTCATCGTCGGGACCACGGGGTCTGGCGGCAGGTTGTAGACCTCCGGCTTGTCCACGAGCAGGAAGAAGGCGTTGAGCCCGCCCGTCCCCGGTTGGTTCGCCGCGTCCTTGCCGTAGAGATACGCGCTGATGATTCCCTGCTCGTGCAGTTGGCGGACCCGGTTCTCCGCGCGCTCATGCAGCACGTCCAGGTCGCCATAGGCGATGGACTCGGTGGGGCACGCCTTGGCGCAGGCGGGCGTCATGCCCTCACCCAGTCGGTCGTAGCAGAGCGTGCACTTCCAGGCGCGCCCGTCATCCGGACGCCGGTCGATGACTCCGAAGGGACACGCCGTCACGCAGTAGCCGCAGCCGTTGCAGATATCCGGCTGCACGTAGACGGTGTCGAACCCGGTGCGGACGATGGCGCCCGTGGGACAGGCCTCCAGACAACCGGCCCGCTGGCAGTGCTTGCAGACGTCGGACACCATCAGCCACGAGAAGTCCCCGACGCCGGTGTCGTGTCCCGGAAGGGGCACCGGCCGCTCCACGAAGGCCACGTGTCGCCAGGTCGAGCAGCCCAGGTCTCCGGTCTGGTCATAGGACATCCCCGTGAAGTGGAAACCGTCGTCGGGGAGCTGGTTCCATTGCTTGCAGGCCACCTCGCACGCCTTGCAGCCGATACACACCGTCGAGTCGGTGAAGAATCCCTTGCGGCTCATGGGCTATCGCTCCTCGTCCTTCTTCTTCTCCTGCCAGGGCGCGTGGTCGACCTCACCCACGCGGAGGCTGTCGCGTCGATGGAGTGTCAGTCCTTCGGGCAGGGCGGGTTGGGTGGTGCCCGTGGCGGCTCGGGCCCTCGTGGCCTGGCGTCCCTCGACGACGTCGCAGGTGAGGGCCTTGGACTCCTGGATGTCCACGTTGGGGTCGGCCACCAGCGGAAGCAGCTCGTTCGCGCCGTCCCCTCGGATGCGCCCCGTCACGCCCCAGTGGTACGGAATGCCCACCTGATGCACCGACGTGCCGTTGAGCTTCATGGGCCGCAGTCGCTCGGTGACGAGTACCCGGCACTCCAGGTCTCCCCGCGCCGTGCGCAGCGTCGCCCAGCCTCCGTTGCTCAGGCCGCGCTCGCGGGCCAGCTCCGGTGACACCTCGCAGAACTGTTCCGGCTGAAGCTCGCTCAGCCACGACAGCCAGCGGCTCATGCCTCCCGCCGTGTGGTGCTCCGTGAGTCGGTACGTGGTGAGGATGAACGGGTAGCGAGGATCTCCCCAGGCCCGGTGATAGGGGTTGCCCTTGCGAGACCACTCCAGCCGCGTCGGGTTGCACTGCTGCCCATAGAGCGCGTTCTTCACGGGCGACTCCATGGGCTCGTAGTGCGCGGGCAGTGGACCATCCATCATCCCGCTCGGCGCGAAGAGCCACGCCTTGCCGTCGGCCTGCATGATGAACGGGTCATCGCCCGCCAGGGCCTCCACGCCGGATGCGCCCGGAGGTGGGCGGTAATCCGGTGGCAGGTCCACGAGGAAGTCCGGCACGTCCTCGCCGGTCCACCGTCGCTGGGCGTCGTCCCACCAGACGTACTTCTTGCGCTCGCTCCAGGGGCGGCCCTGGGGATCCGCTGACGCGCGGTTGTAGAGGATGCGTCGGTTGGCGGGCCACGCCCAGCCCCACTCGGGGGCCACCCAGGTCTGCTCGTGTCCGGGCTTGCGGCGGGCCGATTGGTTGACGCCCTCCGCGTAGGCGCCGGAGTAGATCCAACAGCCGCACGCGGTGGTGCCGTCGTCCTTCAGCGCCGTGAAGCCGCTCACGGGCCGGCCATCCTGGAGCGTGTAGCCGTTGATCTCCCGGAGGACGGCCTCCGCGCCAGGCTCTTCCCGTGCGCCCCGCGTGGGGTAGTCCCACGTCAGCTCACGGAGGGCCTGGTCCTTCGTCTGTCGCGAGTCGGCATACAGGCACTTCAGCCGACGGCCCAGGTGGAACATGAAGTGAAGCTCGCTGCGCACGTCCTCGCGCGGCTCCACCGCGGCGTGGTGCCACTGGAGCATCCGCTGCGTGTTGGTGAAGGAGCCGTCCTTCTCCGTGTGCGCGGCCGCGGGGAAGAAGAAGACCTCCGTCTGGATGTCCTCCGTCTTCACGTCGCCGCGCTGGATTTCGGGAGCGGTGCGCCAGAACTCCGCCGTCTCGATGAGCGTGAAGTCGCGCACCACCAGCCAGTCGAGCTGGCGCAGTCCCTTGCGCTGGAGCGCTCCGTTCATGGAGCCCACCGCAGGGTTCTCGCCCATGACGAAGTAGCCCCGCACGCGGCCATCGGCCATGTCGGCCACCGTCTGCATGTGCGAGTGGTTGCCGGTGAGGCGCGGCAGGTGGCGGAAGCCGTACTCATTCTCCCGCGTCGCCGCGTCACCGAACCACGCCTTCAGCAGCGAGACGACGTACTTGGGGAAGTTGCTCCACCAGCCCGTGCCGGAGGTGTGGGACTTCAGGTAGTCGTCCAGGTGCGGGGACGGCTGGGCGTTCGGCATCGGCAGGTAGCCGGGCAGCAGATTGAAGAGGGTGGGGATGTCCGTGGAGCCCTGGATGGACGAGTGGCCTCGCAGCGCGAGGATGCCGCCGCCAGGCCGTCCGATGTTGCCCAGGAGGAGCTGGAGGATGGTCGCGGTGCGGATGTACTGCACGCCCACCGAGTGCTGCGTCCACCCCACCGCGTAGCAGAACGCCGTGGTGCGCTCGCGTCCGGAGTTGGCGCAGAGCGTCTCCGCGACCTTCAGGAACTGCTCCTCCGGGACACCGCACACCTTCGCGACGATGGCCGGGGTGTAGCGCTGGAAGTGACGACGGAGGACCTGGAAGACGCAGCGCGGGTGCTGGAGCGTGAAGTCCTTCGCCGCGTCCTTGAGCCGCGTGGCGTGGGGCTCTCCCTCGCCGGCGCCGGGCTCCGCGTACAGCTCCTTGTGGCCCGCAGCGGGCGCGGGGCCCTGCACACCCTCGTAGCCCCACGAGGTGACGTCGTACTTGTTCTCCTGGGGCACGAAGCCGCTGAAGAGGCCGTCCAGGTCCTCGGTGTCCTGGAAGTCCTCGCGGACGAGATTGGCGGCGTTGGTGTAGTGGGCGACGTACTCCTTGAAATATCGCTCGTGCTCCAGGACGTAGCGCACCAGTCCGCCCAGGAACGCGATGTCCGAGCCGACGCGGATGGGAACGTGCTGGTTCGCCATCGCGCTCGTGCGAGTAAAGCGCGGGTCGACATGGATGATGGTCGCGCCCCGGGCCTTGGCCTCCATCACCCACTGGAAGCCCACCGGGTGACACTCGGCCATGTTGGAGCCCTGAATGAGAATGCAGTCAGAGTTCCGCAGGTCCTGCTGGAAGGTCGTGGCCCCGCCACGCCCGAGCGTGATGCCCAGACCGGGCACCGTGGAGCTGTGTCATATTCGGACGTCGCGCGGGCGCCGAGGGTGGCCCCTCTGGTGTTTCCCTCGGGAAGGGCGCTGTTTCCGAGGCCGAGCGCGGCGATTTTCCGCCCAGTGCGGCGCACCAGCGTAGCAACGTAACAGCCCCCATGAGTGGTGTTGGTTTGCCCGACACCTTCACCATGACCTTCCGCAGGGTGCCTAGCGGCTGGGAGGTGGATACCGAGGCTGCCTCCTACGAGGGTAGCACCTCGGGCACCTCTGCCATCTGGGCGTTCACGAACGCGCTCACGGCCATCCCGGCGCCGTCCACCTCCGTGGACCCGGAGTCCGAGAACGGCGGTGTGGAATGAGCGCCGCCCTCGACCTGACGGCGCCCCGTCCCCCGCGCAGTGCCTCTCCATCCCCGCGTCGCGTCGTGGCGAGCCCTCCACCCGGGGCGTTCGGCACCGTGGCGTGGCCGCACCTGACGCGGCGCCAGCGCGACGTGTTCGCCCGGCCGCGCACGCTGGGGACGCTGCTGGACCTGGTGCGCGATCGCCCCCGGGGCGCATGCGTCGTGTGCTGGCGGGACATGGGCAACACCCTGGCCGGTGCTGACGAGCTGTCCTGCGCGCGCCAGGACAACCCCGACGCCACCACCACCTACTGCTCCGGGTTCGTCAGCGCCTGCCGGGAGCAGGGCCGCCGGCAGCACGAGTCCGCCAAGGCGTCCACCATCGCTGAGCTGGAGGCGGGCCATGTCTGAGCGGCTCACGTTCGACGTTGGCTCCTTCACCCAGCAGGGCCAGCACCGGTATCAGGAGGACGCCGTCGGCCACGAGGTAGGGCCGTCCGTGGCTGTTTTCGCCGTGGCTGACGGCCTGGGCAGGCACCCCCACGGGGATCTGGCCAGCAAGGCCGCCGTGGAGGCGGCGGTAGGCCTCGCGCTCCTCCCGACGGACTTGGAGGGCGAGAGCGCGCCGCGACTCGGTGCCCTGGCTTTCAACCTCGCGACGGCGGCGCACCGCAGCGCACTGGACACCGGAGGACGCACGACGCTGGCCCTGGCGCTGGTGACTGGTGCCCGCGCGGCGGTGGCACACGTGGGCGACTCCCGCGTGTACCGGCTGCGTGGCGGGATGGTGGCGCAGCTCACCGAGGACCACCGCGTCGCGCGCCGCTACCTGTCCCGCTGGCTGGGCGGTCGCCGCGAGGACCCGGACTTTTCCACGCCCACGGTGAGCGAGCTGGACACCCATCCCGGCGACGTCTGGGTGCTCGCCACCGATGGAGTGAGCGACACGCTGTCGGAGAAGTGGATCCAGCAGATTCTGGAGCGCGAGCCCACGGCCCAGGCCGCGGCCGAGGCACTGGTGCGCTTCGCCCTCAAGCTCGGCAGCGGAGACAACTGCACCGCCCTCGTCGTGCGCGTGGGAGGTGCTTCGTGAGCTGCTCCTCCCACTTCACCAGCATCAGCACGAGGAGCCCGCTCGGCCACGCCGTCACCCTCCGCGCCCCCGGCGCCGAGGTGGAGGCGCACGCGGCCACCCGCGGCGAGGCCATGGATGACGCTCGCGCCGCCCTCGAGCTGGAGCTGCGCCGCGCGCGGCCCGCTCGGAGCTTCAGCCTGGGCCGGCGCCCGGTGCGCAGGAGGGGCCGATGAGCGCGCTTCTCCGCATCGGGCTGGTCGGTTGTGGCAAGGCGAAGCTGGCCCATGCCGCGCCCGCGGGTGAGCTCTACACGGGCGGCCTGTTCCGGGGCGCCCTCCAGGTGGCTACGGCGCGCTGCGGCCCCAACGTCATGGTGTTGAGCGCCAAGCACGGCCTGGTGCCGCTCGACGTGTGCCTGGAGCCCTACGAGCTGTCGCTGCTGCGCCTCTCCCGCGCTGAGCGGGAAGTGTGGGGCGAACTGGTGATGAACGAGCTGGAGTGGCGCTTCGAGGTGCCCGTGGCGGAGCTGCTCGTCTTCGCCGGGGTCCCGTACATCGATGCGCTGCGCCCGCGCCTCCCCGAGGGCTGGTCGCTGGTGGAGCCTCTCGCGGGTCTTCAAATCGGCGAGCGCCTCGCGTGGCTGGCCCAGGAGCGCACCGCCCTCGCGGCTGGCTCGCGGGCGGAGGAGGCGGCCCGTGGGTGAGCCTTCCAAGAGGACCGGTCAGCGGCCTCTCACCGCAGCGGAGCAGCAACTTGTGCTAACCGCCGAGCGGCTCGTCTGGTGGTACGTCCACCGCTTTGTCCGGCGCAACCCGGCTGCGGTTGGCTTCGAGTCCGACCTCGCGAGCTACGCGTGGATGGGCGTGATGTACGCCGCCCAGCGGTGGCACCCGGAGGGCGGGGCCGCCTTCGTCACCTTCGCCAAGGTTCCCGTCCGGCACTACGTGAGCCGTGGCTGGCTCATCCTCGCCGGAGTCGTGCGCGAAGAGGATGGCAGGTACGTCCCCCGGCATGAGGTGGCGCTCGACGTCGAGGAGCTGCTCAACGTCGTCGTGCCGCCTCCGCAGGAGCGCACGGTGGAGGCCCACCGGCTCGCCGCGACGCTGGGCGAGCGGCTCTGCGCGCACATGCGCCCGGGGATGAAGCAGGCCGTCCGCGAGAAGGCCGCGCGGGCGTACCTGCTTCATCTCGGAGGCGAGACACTGGAGAGCATCGGCCAGCAGGTGGGGCACCCCCGCCAGCGTGCGCACCAGCTCCTCAACCAGGCCGAGGAAGCCGCTCTGCGGTGGGCCGCGTCCATGAAGCCCGCGTGGGAACGGAGGGCGGCATGACGGACTGCTACCCACGCCCGCCTCCGGAGCGCGGCCCGGCCAATGGGGGACCGACACGCCTCCAGCGCGCCGTACTCGCCTTCGTCGTCGTCTTCATCGACGCCAACGAGGAGCCGCCCAGCGTCGAGGAGCTGCGCGCGCACTTCGGCTGGAAGTCGGCGAACGGCGGCGCTGACGTCCTGCGCCGCCTGGCCCGGCGCGGGCTCGTCGCGCTGAGGAAGGGCCGTCACCGCAGCCTGCGAGTCACGGAGTCCGGGAGGGCGCTCGCCGCCGAGTACGTGCGCGCCCACCCCGGGGAGTTCCGCGCATTCACCCGAGTCGTCCAGGAAGGAGCTGCAGCGTGAGTGAATTGAGTCAGGAGTTCGTCCCTCTCACCGAGCACGAGCTGGAGAGGAAGGGCGCGGAGCTCGCCGCTGCCCTCACGCATCTCGACGAGTTGGAGGAGCAGCGAAAGTCCGCGATGAAGGACTTCGCGGACCGGAAGCGGGACCTCTCCGCCGAGGCCCGGAAGCTCGCCACCGTCATCCGCCAGAAGGGCGAGTACCGGGAGAAGCAGGTCACCCTCTTCGAGCTGATGCCGTCTCGAAAGTCGAGGGACGACGCGTGAGGCGGCCCTCCCTCCTCACCGTCGCGCGCGCGTGGCTGCTCGTGTCGTCCGCCGCGTTCGTATGGCTCGGCGTCGAGCTGTACGCGTACCACCCGGACCATGCGTCGGTCTGCTGGCTGCTGGCCGCCGTCGGCCTGCTGGTGCTCGCCGCTGTCGGCTGGCTGAGCACGTCTCCCGTCGAAGAGCTGTCTCTCCCTCCGGTGCGTCGCGCCAGTGGGCACGCGCGCCTCAACACCACCCCCACGAGGTCGCCATGAACGTGAACACGAAGACGTTGGTCAAGCAGGTGGGCAAGTACATCCAGCAGCAGCGCTCCGAGCGCAAGCTGACGCAGGAGGAGCTGGCGGAGGCGGCCGACATCAGCGTCTCCTACCTGTCGATGATTGAGCGCGGCGAGCGCGCTCCTCACCTCCAGACGCTGGCGTCCTTGGCGGAAGCGCTGGGGGTGACTGTGGCGACCCTGCTGTCGCCCATCGGCGAGCATCCGCGGGAGGACGTGAGCGCCGGCCTGCGCTCCTTCATCGAGTACCGCGAACTCTCCGCCTCCGAGGTGTCCCGCCTGGAGGCGGTGGCGCGACAGATGTTCCCCGCGCGGGACGGGGGCTCCCGTGTCTGAGCGGCGCCGTCACCTCACGCGCGGAGCCAAACCGCCGAGCAGGGCAGCCGGGCCCCTGGAGACGAGCACGGCTTTCAACCCGCAGCGGCGCTCCCAGGATACGGACTCCATCGTCACGACCTTCCGCCGCCGGCTCGCCCCCATCTCCGGGTGCTTGTCTTGCGCAGCCGCCTCCCTGGCCAAGCCTATGGCTTGCTACCGGCACGCCCTGGCGCGCGCCTCCGGGGCCCTCCGCGCCGCGCTCGAGTCTGAGTCCCGCGCCGCCGCTCGCTTCGCGGCAAGGAGGGCGCGATGAGCCGCACCCCGAAGACGGCGGCGGAAGCCGCCAGGAAGCGCCACCAGCGAGCTCAATCGCGTGACGCCGACGTGACGCCGGTTCCGGCCCCCAAGTCCATGCTCCCTCGTGCCGGAGCCCTCCACTGGTTGCGCCTGCCGGACGGCACTGTGCGCGTCACCGCCGTCGTCGACGGGCGGGTGCTTGAGCCCGTCGAGTCCGACAGCCTCGCGACCGCGCTCGCCGATGCCGTCGTCGCCGTGGCGAAGGGCGGTGGCAAGTGAGCGCGCCAACGAAGTCGCACCTCTGGGGCAACCCGGACGCTGACGGAGTCCGCGCCTGCAAGAACCAGGGCTGCACCATCCGCGTCGTGGACAGCTTCCGTGCGTGGCAGCGGAAGATGGGCGCGCACTGGCGTCGCCAGGACCGCGAGCTCATCCCGGAGTGCACCGGGATTGGACCCGTCGTGACTGAGCGCGCGACCGTCGCCGACGCTGAGCCTGACGCCTCCGTCTGGCGCCAGTACGCGCTGGACCTGAGTGCGCTCGTGTCCATGTACAACAGCGTCGTCCAGGACCTGCCGGAGCGCTGGCAGAAGCCCTTCGGGGACGCTGGCGTGGGCATCGTCGCCGCGCACCTGCGCAACGCCGAGCCCGAGGTTCCGCTTTCCGACAAGTCGACGGCGATGGAGCGCTACTGCGACGTCCTCCGCGCTCACGGCCGAGGGAAGGCGGTTCCGTCATGAGTCCCACGAAGGACCGGCCCATCCTGTTCAGCGGACCGATGGTGCTCGCGTTGCTCGCCGACCGGAAGACGGTCACGCGGCGGCTCATCGGCCAGGACAACGGCACGGAGCTCGGCCCGAAGACGCACTCGCCATTTCGCGGTGCGGACGGCCTGTGGCGGTGGAAGACAGGCAACGTCTCGTACACCTGCGATGAGCGTCGGCACAGGTTCGGCGAGCCCGGGGACCGGCTTTGGGTGCGCGAGACGTGGCGGCCCATCGGAGATGCACCGCTCAGCGAGTGCACCAGCACGAAGGACATCCAGTACGCCGCCACTGCCGATGAGGCTGCGCTCGCCGTCCACCGCTGGCGTCCGAGCATCCACATGCCGCGCTGGGCGGCGCGCCTGGCTCTGGAGGTGGTCAGCGTGCGCCCCGAGCGGCTCCACGACATCACCGAGGACGATGCCCTGAGAGAGGGCATCCAGCGGTACCAGGGCCCGCTCCGGTGGGTGCGCTTCCTGGACGCGGTGACGGGCGAGGCATCCCACAACACGGCACGGGACGCCTTCCAGGCGCTCTGGACGTCCATCAACGGCGCCGAGTCCTGGGACGCCAACCCCTGGGTGTGGCGAGTCGAGTTTGCGAGGGCGGAGGCGTCCACGTGAGCTGCCCCTACCTCGACTCCGGCGCGCTGCTGAGCGCGTGCGGCCAGTTTCGCTACGCCCTCTGGCGCGAGTGGGACCAGGTGTCCGCGCCACGCGTGGCCCTGTGGTTGATGACCAACCCGTCCAACGCGGACGGACTGTTGGACGACAACACCCTGGCGCGCTGCGTGGGCTTCTCCCAGGCCTGGGGTTGCACGGGCCTCGTCGTGGGCAACCTCCGCGCGTACCGGACGCCGTACCCGGCCGCACTCGCGAAGCGCGTGGCCGCCGGCGTCGAGACGGTGGGCCCGGCGAATGACACCGTTGTCGCCGCGCTCCTGGCCGCTCCGGAAACGGCCGTCGTCATCGCAGCGTGGGGAAGCCACGACAACAACCTCGAGCGCATCACGGGCGTCATGGCGCTGGTGCGCGCGGCGGGCCGGTCGCTGCATTGCCTGGGGCTGACGGCTGACGGCAGCCCGAAGCATCCGCTCGCGCGCGGGAAGAGCTTCGTCCCGTACTCCCAGCAGCCTCTCGCCTACGAGCCCGTCCTCACGGAGCCCCGGCGATGAAGGCGTGCCTCCGCCTCATGGTGCTCGGCGCCATCGCCCTGGGGGGCGCTGGCCTGGCCGCGCGCACCGCCTACCGCGAGCCGCACCTCGCGCACGCCAGAGCCTTCGCCGCAGTGGCCTTCGTCCTCTTCCTGGGTGCCGGACTCCTCGGCGCCGTTGCCTTCACGCGGAGCCGTTCATGAGCGGCCCCGTCCTCGAAGAGCTGGGCCGCCTGCGCTCGCTCATCTTCGGCCACCGCTTCCGGTGCACCGGGGAGGCACAGCTCCAGGCCGCGCTGGAGCAGGTCCTCACCCAGGCCTGCTTGTCCTTCCGCCGTGAAGTGGTGCTCGGCGACGCCGGCCGCATCGACTTCATGGTGGGGCACCTGGGCGTCGAGGTGAAGGTGGACGGAAGCATCTCCGCCGTCACCCGGCAGCTCCTGGACTACGCCGCGCGGGAGGAAGTCCACGGCCTCCTGCTCATCACCACCCGTTCTCACCACGACGGCCTGCCCGCGCTGATGCGCGGCAAGCCGGTGCGCGTCGCTGTGCTGCGAGGAGGCCTGCTGTGACGAAGTGCTTCGGGACTGTCCGACTGGAGAAGCGGAAGCTGGGGACGCGCGGTGGCGAGCGGCCCGCCTGGGTCATCCAGTGCGAGCCGCACGTGTCCCTCTGGTTGAAGCGCGTCTTCGACCGCATCAACAAGGGCGACGTGGGCGAAGTGCTGATGGCGGCCACCGCGGAGACGGCGCGGGAGCTGGAGTGGTTCATCGAGCGCTACCCGCTGGAGGTGGTGGGCAAGGAGGCCCAGGACTTCCTTCGCCACGGCGCGCGGGAGCACACCCGGCGCGAGGCGGCCGTCGCGGAGCTGCTCTCCGCAGACTACCAGGCGCCGGACTTTCAGATGAACGTGCCCCCGCGCGAGTACCAGCGGCGCGCGGCCGACATGTTCCTGCGCATGCGGCACCTGCTGCTGGCGGACGACGTGGGCCTGGGGAAGACGGCCAGCGCTCTGACTGCCTTCACCGACACGCGCACGCTGCCGGCGGTGGTGGTGACGCTGACGCACCTGCCGCGCCAGTGGCAGCGGGAGCTTGCGCGCTTCCTGCCCCGCCTGCGCGTCCACGTGGCGAAGCGCGCAACGCCGGAGGAAGTCACGCGGGGCAGGGGAGGACGGAAGCTGCCCTGGCCGGACGTCCTCGTCCTCAACTACCACAAGCTCTCCGGCTGGGCGGAGACGCTCGTCAGCGCCGGGGTGCGCACCGTCGTCTTCGACGAGTGCCAGGAGCTGCGGCGCGGGCCTGAGTCGGAGAAGTACCGCGCCGCGCACTTCCTCGCCGAGCGCGCCAGCTTCGTCGCCGGGCTGTCGGCCACCCCCATCTACAACTACGGCGGGGAGATGTTTCACGTCCTCGACGCCATCAAACCCGGCGTGCTGGGGACGCGAGAGGAGTTCAGCCGCGAGTGGTGCACGGGCGTGGACGACAAGCTGTCCTTCAAGGACCCGCGCGCCTTCGGCACCTACCTGCGTGACGCGGGCCTCATGCTGCGCCGCACCCGCGGGGACGTCGGCCGGGAGCTGCCCGCCCTCACCCGAATGGTGCACACAGTGGAGGCAGACACCAAGGCGCTGGACGCGGTGCAGGACAAGGCGGCGGAGCTGGCGCGCATCATCCTCGCCCAGGGCGGGGTGAAGCCCGAGGAGCGCATGCACGCCTCCGGAGAGCTCTCCTGGCGGCTGCGCCAGGCCACCGGCATCAGCAAGGCAACCTTCGTCGCCGAGTTCGTCCGCATGCTGGTGGAGAACGGGGAGCGCGTCCTCCTCTACGGCTGGCACCACGAGGTGTACCGCATCTGGGAGGAGCGGTTGGCGGAGTACTCCCCGGCCATCTTCACTGGCCAGGAGTCGCCCGCGCAGAAGGAGGCGGAGGCCCAGCGCTTCAAGTCCGGGCAGACGCCCGTCCTCATCATGTCGCTGCGCGCGGGCGCCGGGCTGGACGGCCTCCAGGGCTGCTGCCGCACGGTGGTGTTCGGCGAGCTGGACTGGAGCCCCGGCGTGCACGAGCAGGCATGCGGCCGCGTGCATCGGGACGGGCAGCCGGACCCCGTCATGGCCTACTTCCTCGTCTCCGAGAGTGGCTCGGACCCGGTGGTGGCGGACGTCCTGGGCATCAAGCGGGACCAGATGGAGGGCATCCGGGACCCGCAGGCCAGCCTCATGGAGAAGCTGGAGACGGATGAGAACCGGGTGCGGAAGCTCGCCGAGGCTTTCCTGAAGAACCGGAGGGCGGCGTGAGCCTCGACCTTGTGCTCCTTTTCGTGCTCGCTGACCGTGGCCTGCAACTGCGCGTCGCGTGGTGGCGAAGCAACGCGAACATCAGCCGGCAGGCCGGGGATCGCCGCCGTCTCGCGATGGAGCGCCGAGAGGTACGGCGGGCGTTACTGCGTCTCGGGTGGTGGCGCTCCCTCTGGCCACTCGGCGGTGCCGCATGAGCCGGTGCCTGCGCCTGACGGTGTGCCCCGAATGCCTCCACCAGTGGGCAGGAGGGGACTTCACTGAGACGGGACGACGCGCATACCACTCGGCCACGCCCGCGCCGGAGTACTCCCGCGAGTCGGCGACGTGGCCCAGGTGCATGCACGGTGCCCCCTTCCGCGTCGGGTGCCGTCACCAGCCCGTCCCACCTTTCTGCTGCACCCAGCCGTCGCCCCTTCTTCCTTCCGTGCCCGTCCAGCTTGAGGTCCCGTAGTCATGGCCACCTGCAACCACCCCCCATCGCCCGAGGAAGAGGTGCCGCCTGGCATGGTGCGCCTGCTGGGAGGCCAGCTCGTCACCGCGGAGCAGGCCCAGCAGGTGATTCCGCCCGTGGGGAGCGGCACCGCGAGCCGTGCCCGCGGCGAGGACCCGGGAGTGCCCGCCAGCTTCTTCGCGGACGCGTGCCCGTGCGCCCAGGCCCAGGTCGCGGAGCTGCGCGCGCAACTGCTGGAGGAGCGCGAGGCTCGGCTGCGTGCGGAGAGCTACGCGGCTGGTGTGAGCCACGGGTGGGAGCGGGCCGTGGCACTGCTGGCCCCGGTGGCCGGCGCGCGCCCTGCAACACCTACCGTTGCCGTGGCGACTCCTCTCTCTTCCGCTCAGCCCGTCACGCATGTCGCGCCAGAGGTCACACAGGCCCAGCGTGACATTCAGCGTGACACCCCAAATTCCAGCGTGACCGCCAGCGTGACGCCGGAGGTGGAGGGGGGAGGGG
>NZ_JABUMQ010000169.1:0-23551 GCF_013336645.1 Myxococcus sp. CA039A
CCTATCCCGGCACCGTACTCGGACGGGGCGGGGGTCGGACGCATGAGAGAGCAGGCGTGGCGGAAGAGCGCGCAGTGGCTCGTGCTGGGGTTGGTTCTGGCGACGGGCGTGGCGCAGGCAGGGCAGAAGCAGGTGGGCGGGGTCCGCATGCCGGACTCGATGACGCTCCAGGGGCGCACGGTGGAGCTCGCCCACATGGAGCTGCACAAGCGCTTCATCTTCAAGGTCTACGTGTGGAGCCTCTATCTGGAGGACCGCCCACGCAGCGCGTCGGAGGCCATCGCCTCCAACTCCGTGAAGCGGCTGCACTTCCGCTTCCTGCGCGACATCACCCGCTCGCAGCTCGTGGACAGCCTCCGCAACGGCCTGAACCGCAGCGCGGAGCTGCGCGAGGGGCCCTTGTCCCAGCAGCTGGGCGTCATGCTCGACTCCATGCGTGACGTGGAGAAGGGCGGGGACCTCATCATCACCTACACGCCCGGGGGCGGACTGGAGATCGGCGGCGCGGCCAGCGGCGGCGTCTTCATCCCCGGCAAGACGTTCGCCGACGCGCTCTTCTCCGTCTGGCTGGACGTGCACCCCATCTTCCCGCGCTGAGGGTCCGCGCCGCCGTGGCCCCCCTGGCCCACCCGCCGGGGCGCCGGGCTGGCGAAATGCCCATGTGGGTTCTTCCTGACCTTGGCGCTCCCGAGCAGTAAGGTGGTGCTCCAACCATCGTTGTCGGGAGAACCCATACATATGCGGACACGGCTGATTCTGGCGGCATTCGTCGCGCTCTCCACGGGATGCGTTTCGCAGGGCAAGTTCGACGCGAAGGCCCTGGAGGCGGAGCAGCTCACCAAGGGACTCACCGACGAGAAGGGTGCTCGCGAGGCCGCCGAGGCCAAGGTGAAGGAGCTGGAGGAGAAGATCGCCGCGCTGGAGCAGGAGAAGACAGCGCTGGAGACGCGGCTGACCACCTCCGAGTCTCGCCTCACGGCGGGCGCCGCCGAGCGCCGCGCGTTGCAGGAGCAGAACGCGCAGCTGGCCGCGCTCAATGACGAGCTGGCGCGCAACTCCAAGAAACTGGCGCAGGCGAAGGAGGAGCTGGAGAAGAAGAGCTCCGAGTACGAGAACCTGGCGCAGAGCCTCAAGTCGGAGATTTCGGAAGGCAAAATCGAGCTGTCCGAGCTCAAGGGCCGCATGACGGTGCAGCTCAAGGACAAGATTCTCTTCGCCTCCGGCTCCGCGCGGGTGGGTAAGGAGGGCGTGGCGGCGCTGAACAAGATCGCCGACGCGCTCAAGACGGTGCAGGGGAAGATTGTCCGCGTGGAGGGCCACACGGATGACGTGCCCACGGGCGGCGGTCAGTTCCCCACCAACTGGGAGCTGAGCCTGGCGCGGGCCATGGCGGTGGTCCGGGCGCTCCAGGACGCGGGTGTCGACCCGACGACGTTGTCGGCGGCGGGGTACGGCCAGTACCAGCCGATCGCCGCCAATGATTCGCCGGAAAACCGCAGCCTGAACCGGCGCATCGAAATCGTCCTCGCGCCCAAGTTGTGAGAGCTTCGGGAGGGCGCGCGTAGGTGCGCCCCTCCCTCATGAAAACGCTCTTCACCGTCTTCTGCTTCCTCGTTGCCACCGGGGCGCTGGCCCAGGCCCCGGATGGCGGCGTCGCCGACCCCGATGCGGGAGTCCCCACCGGTGTGCTGACGAAGCCACCCGAGCTCCTGCGCCAGGTGGAAGCGCCGTATCCCGCCGAAGCCGCCGCCCAGCAGTTGGAGGGGACGGTGGTGATGTTCATCGACATCTCGGAGACGGGCGCCGTCACGAACGTCGAAGTCACGCAGCCCGCGGGGCACGGCTTCGACGAGGCCGCGGTGGAGGCGGTGAAGCAGTTCCAGTTCTCCCCGGCCGAGGTGGACAACGTCCCGTCGCCGGTGCGCATCCAGTACGCGTACCAGTTCGTCTTCCGGCCCGTGGCGCCCGAGCCCACGGAGGACGGAGGTGTCTCGCAGCCCGAGGCGCCGGTGAACTTCAGCGGTCAGGCGCTGGAGCGCGGCACGCGCAAGCCGCTCAACGGCGCGGAAATCGTGTTGCCGGAGCTGGACCTGTCCACCGTCGCGGACGCGGAGGGGCGCTTCTCCTTCCGGGGCGTGCCCCTGGGCACCCACGAGGTGCTGGTGGTGCAGGGCGGGTATGACCGCTTCAAGACGAAGGAGACGATGTCCGAGGGCCTGGAGACGCGCGCCACGTACTACGTGCAGAAGCGCATCTTCAGCCCCTTCGAGACGGTGGTGAGAAGCGACCGTGAGCGCAAGGAAGTGACGAGCACCACGCTCCAGGTGGCGGAGGTGCAGCGCGTGCCCGGCACGCAGGGCGACACGCTGAAGGTGGTGCAGAACCTGCCCGGCGTCGCGCGGCCCGCGTTCAACGGCGGCGCGCTCGTGATTCGAGGCACCAGCCCACAGGAGTCCGGCGTCTTCCTGGACGGCCAGCGCATCCCCCTGCTGTTCCACTTTGGCGGCCTGACCTCCGTCTACAACTCCGAGCTGCTGGAGTCGCTGGACTACCTGCCCGGCAACTTCTCCTCGTACTACGGCGACATCACCGGCGGCGTCATCAACGTGAACAGCCGCGAGCCGAAGATGGACCGCATCCACGGCACCGTGGGCGTGAGCCTCATTGAATCCAACGCGGTGATTGAAGGGCCGATTACGGACACGCTGGGGTTCGCGATTGGCGGTCGGCGTTCGTACATCGACATCGTGCTGGGGGTGATTCCGGAGGGGGACGGCCCGAGCCTCCAGGTGGCGCCTCGCTACTACGACGCGCAGCTCAAGCTGGTGTGGAAGCCGCTGTCGCGCCACACCTTCACGCTGCAGGGCATCACCTCGCGCGACAGGTTGGGGCTGGTGTTCGACCGGCCGTCGGACAACGACCCCACCGTCAACGGCAACCTGGAGGTCACCACGGGCTTCAACCAGCTGCGGCTGCGTCACCAGTACCGCGCGGACCGGCTCACGTTGGACACGCACGCGCTGGTGGGCAACACGCTGGTGGAGTTCGAGATTGGCGACCGCAACCTGCGCATCGCCTCCACGGACCTGAACCTGCGCGCCACCGCGGAGTATGCCCTGGTCGAGCCCTTCACCCTGGCGGGTGGTGTGGACGTGACGAGCAACTTCGCGAACGTCAAGGCGCGCATCCAGCGTCCGCCGCGCGAGGGCGAGCCGCCCAGCCCGCTCATCACCGAGGACCTCCTCACCACCGACGGAGACTTCCTCCAGTACTTCCCTTCGCTGTGGATTGAAGGGCGTTGGCGTCCGTTCAAGGGGCTGCTGGTGGTGCCGGGCGTGCGGTACGAGGGGTATATCTTCACGGACCAGAAGGAAGTGAAGCGCACGCTGAACCCGCGCCTCGCGGTGCGCTATTCGCTGACGGACACGCTGACGCTGAAGGGTGGCGCGGGCGTGTACCACGGGCCTCCGGTGCAGGATGAGCCCAGCCTGGCGTTCGGCAATCCGGACCTGTCGGCGAAGCGCTCGCTCCAGTACGGCGTGGGCGCGGAGTGGCAGCCGCGTCAGGAGTGGTTCGTCAGCGGCGAGGTCTTCTACAACGACCTGGACAACCTCATCAGCCGCTCGGATGCGCTGGTGGAGCGGGACGGGGAGCTGGTGCCGGAGCGGTTGAAGAACGGAGGCATCGGCCGTGTGTATGGCCTGGAGATTCTCATCCGCCGCTCGCTGACGGAGCGCCTGTTCGGCTGGATTGCGTACACGCTCAGCAGGAGCGAGCGTCGGGACGCGCCCGGGGCGAACTGGCGCCTGTTCGACAACGACCAGACGCACGTGCTGACGGCGATTGCCTCGTACAAGCTGCCCAGGGGCTGGGAGGTGGGAGCGCGCTTCCGCTTCGCGTCGGGCAATCCGACGACGCCGGTGGTGGGCTCGGTGAGGGATGACGGCACCGACGTGTTCCTGCCGCTGTTCGCGGGGGTGAACTCGCGACGGCTGCCGTCGTTCAATCAGTTGGACGTGCGCGTGGACAAGATTTTCGTCTTCGACAAGTGGACGTTGGACCTCTATCTGGATTTGACGAACGCCTACAACAACGCGGCGGTGGAAGGCATCGCCTACAACTACAACTACACCGAGAGCGCCTACTTCGAGGGACTGCCCATCCTCCCGGTCATCGGCGCCAAGGGGAGTTTCTGAGCATGCGCACGCGAGTCTTCGTCACACTGGCCGCGCTGCTGCTTGCCTGCGGCCCCGACTTCGAGTTGCAGAGTGAAATCCGCCGGGTGCGGGTGCTGGGCATCCGCGCGGAGCCGCCCGAGCTGGTGTTGGACCCGGACACCGGGGCGTTGCCCGGGCCGATGACGTTCAGCGCGCTGGCGGTGACGCCGGACGCGCGTCCCGTCACCGTCTCGTATGCGCTGTGTCGCTTCAACGGCAACCCGTACGACGGCCGTTGCCCCGGGGTGAACGGTGTGGCGCTGCCGGACGGCATGTTGTCGCTCCAGGACCCCAACGTGCAGGTGGTGCTCCAGGAGGCGCTGGTCGCGGCGAATCCCAATGGAGGAGGGACGCCGAACCCGGATGACCCGCGCACGCGCGAGGCGCTGGAGAAGGGCATTCCGCTCTTCGTGGGCTACGAGGCATCGGACGGTTCGGGGACGCCGGAGGGCACGGAGCGGGGCGTGAGGCAGGTGTTGGTGCGCTCGACGACGGCGCCGAATCAGAATCCGGCGGTGGCGGACATCCTCTGGAATGACGCCACGCTGACGGGGCCTTTGCCGTTGGATGCGGAGGTGGTCTTCCGCCCGGTGCTCACGGAGGGCAGCCTGGAGCTGTACACGGCGGAGGACGGCCCGCGCACGGAGCAGGTCTTCTACAGCTGGTTCGCCACGGGAGACGGCGAGGTGAAGGAGTTCCGCTCGCAGGAGCCGGTGGACAACAGGCCTGGAGACCCGACGTCGAAGTACGAGACGCCCGCCACGCCCCAGCGCATCACCGTCTACGTGGTGGCGCGCGACGGACGCGGCGGAGTGGGCTGGCTCAGCCGCGACGTGGATGTGGGGCCGTAGCCCGGGATACCGCTGGCGCCATCTGCCTGCCCCCACGCGACGCGGTGTTGGGGCGGGCTCCGAGGAGGGAGGGCTAGACCGGTTCGAACAGCGTTCCGGTTGCCCCTACTCGCTCCAACGCGCCCTTGAGCCTTTCAGAGACAACGAGGACAACGGACCATCCCCATGTCCGAAACACTTGGGCGTCGCCCACTCTTGACGGGTCGATGCGCAGTCCTGAAACCTTGCGGTACTGCCCTGCTTTCTCTGGACGCCCATCCTCTGGCTTCCAGTATTCCACCTCTTCGGATGCCGCATCATCAATGCACTGAATGAGCTTGGTCGCGACCAGTATGCAGAACTGGTCGGCATGCCCTTGGATATCGACGGGTAGGATTTGCACGTCGGCCGGGGCCATCTCCACGAAGAGAGAAGCCACCCTGACGTGAACAATGGGAGTGGCGAATCCCGCCAGGCAAAAGTCCAGGGGCTTGCCGGGAACATCCACCGGAACTCGCAAGCGACCCGGGTCTGGAAGGGGTCTCCCTTTCTTGAAAATCCACGGGTCTTCCACTTCCCGGGCTTGCTGGTCCGTGGGGATTCCGAGCACCCACCGTCCCCGAATACTCATGTCATCGGTCAGCTCGAAGTACCGCTGCGGCATGATGCGCACCTTCTGTCATTCGCTGCGAGTCACCAATTTATTGAGCTTGGAGCCCTCCTTGGAAACCTCCCGCGCCAGGCGGCGAAGTTCTGTCGTCAATGCCTCGCGGCACTGCTGCATGGTGCGACAATCCTCGGTTGCTTCAAGTAAGCGCTTGTGAACTTCCTTGTGATACGCCTGCGGGTGCGGCCCTTGATGGCCCTTGATATTGACGATGTTCGCAGGGTCATTTTTCAGCGACATACCCGCTTTGTCGAAGATTCTTTTGAAGAGTGGCGACCAGGGTCCGCCGTCTTTCGTGTCCGTCCACCACTTGTCGGTGGCGATGTGGTGGTCATGGCCCTTTGCATCCACCGGAGCGGTTGCGGTACCGCCCATGTCCTGCGCCGTCGTGGAGACAGCGCCAGGAGCGAGCGCCATGGTGACCGCTTCTCCCGTCACCGTCACTGCCTGTACTTCGCCCACGGCGGACAGCACGATGCCCGCTCGGGAACCTGCCTGCATGGATGCTTGCGCCGAGCCGGGCAGCGTCGGCACCTTGCCCGCGAACCCCGCCGCCGTGTTCCCGATGGCCACCGTGGCGAGCAGGACGAATGCGCGCGCCGCGTTCCGCCCCATGACCTTGCCGTACCGCTCACCCGCGTCGCGCAGTTCATCGAAGGTGCGGGCACGATCCGTCGCGTCAACCAGCTCCCGGAAGCCCGTCATCAGGCCCCAGACAGTGTCCACTCCCAGATAGACAATCAGAGTGGCTGTCATGACAGCGGCCAGCCCCTTGCTCACCGGTTCGGGCACCGTCCATAGGATGAGATACATCGTGCCCGTCCACAACGCCGCCGCCAGCATGGCGTGCGGGTCGGCCATGTCCTTGAAGGCTTCCAACATCTCTTCGTTCACCGCGTCCTGAGCGAACGCCATGGCCAGCGCGTACCGACCATCCCCATTCACAGTGGGGCTCGCCGCGAGCAAGCGCAGACAATCTCCCTTCCTCCCCGTACGTTCGCACCAGTGTAGGTAGACGCGCGTCAGCTCCACGTCTACTTCCAGGGGTTTCCCTCCAGGTGTTCGCCCGAGCCAAGCGGCGTGACTCGGCGAGTGCGCGCATCGAAGAGGTATGTGCCCGCGCGCGCGTCCATCTCAAATAGCCGCAGCGCGGCCTCTTGCGGATGGGCCGGAGGCCGCAGGGTTCTCGCGTGCGTGGACAGGGCCTCTTCGAATTCGTCCTCTTCCAACTCAAGAGGGCCGGCTTCGTCGGTGCGAGGAGTGAAGGTGAGCACCTCACCCCGGTCCGTCTCCAATCGCACCACACGCGCCGTGGCGCAGCCGGTCAGCAGAGGCAAGAGCAACAACGCAACGGCGCGATGCAGTCTCATGGGGACTCTCCAGGCAACGGGCTCCACCTGCTCCGAGCGCGAGTGGGCACACAGGCCATGCGGAAGGATGGCACTTGGGGCTGACGGTGCAGCCCGCGCACATCCCCATGGAAGCGACGGATGACATTGATGCACCGGGTCGGAGCATCAGATGCAAGCGCGGAAGCCCATGGCCAGGTTCTTTCAAGCGAGACAGTGAGCACTGCGACAAGGCTGGCCGGCGCTGGAGTACGCCAGCACCCTCCGCGACGTGGATGCGGCGCGCTACGGCGCCGTCGCGGGTGGCTTCCAGAGGAACACGTTGCGCCGTGTCCCGTTCACGACGATGAACACGTTGCGCGCGGGGCTGTAGCGGAACCGCCCGTACGTGCCGTTCGACGCGGGCGCACCCGGGTCATCCCCCGTGCCCGTGACTTCCACCCAGCGCGCATTCGGCAGGTCGAGCAGTGCCAGCCGCTTCCCACCGGGGTACGCGACGAACCGGTCCAGCACCGGTGAGTACGCGAGCCCCGGCGCTCCGCCCACCGGTGTGCTCAACCCCGTGGTGGTGACGGTGGCGTGCGTCTTCGCCGCGTCGCTCAGTGCATACGTCGACACCGTGGCGCCCTCGCGCACCAACGCCAGGACGTTGCGCCGCGTGTCCACATCCGCGCCCGCGTAGTAGTAGCCCGCGCCGTTCGCAGCATGCGCGGTCCAGGTGTTGGCGACCGGGTCGTACTCATGCAGCTTCCTCGGCCCGATATACCAGACGTGCCCGCGCGCATCGGTCGCGCTGGCCCCGTAGTCGATGACCGGGTTGTTCGCGCCGCGCACCCATCGCCCCGTCGCGAAGTCGAAGCCCATCACCAGTCTCGAACCCGCCTGCCCACTGGGATAGGTGCCCACGGAGCCGAGCACATAGAACCGACCCGTCGCCTCGCTGAAGGCGATGTTGCCGTAGGTGTGCGCGCTGCGCGGCTGCTGCGTGTCGAGCTGGGCGACGATGCTCGGCTCATCACACAGCTCCGGTCGCACATATCCGCTGGCCGTCAGGCTCGCGTCGGGAATGTCGAGCGACGTGACGGACGGGTAGAAGCCACACGTCTCCACGCGCTTGTCCCGCATCACCGGCGTGACGCTGTTGCCCGTCATCCCCGCGGGCAGCTCCGTCCACCGCTTCCACTTCATCGTCGCGAGGTCGAACGTGAAGACGTTGTTGTACGGCGAGTCGTCATGCCCGCCGCCCCAGACAATCAACCTGTCTCTCAACGTGTCGTAGGCCCCGCCGCTCCACGCAATCATCACCGCTTCGCACGGATAGCTGGAGTACGGAGTGGGGCAGACGTCCGCCATGTTCGTCCCGGGCAGCTCCTTCCACGAGCCCTCCGGCATGGCGGCGATGATGGCGTCGACAGGGCCGGGCTCGACTCCGCCCGCGTCGGGCACGGGACCCGAACCTCCGTCACCTCCGGCGCCCGCGTCCGCACGGGAACCGCCATCCTCTCGTGGAGGTGTTTCGGAGGGCTCGCTCTCACCGCAGCCGGGAGACAGCGTGGCGGCCCAGACCAACGCGGCGGGGAGCAGGACTCGGGAGATTCTTCGCATCCCTCATCCTGTGCGGCCTTTTCCCCTCATGTCTCGGAAAGACTCGCGCAGCCTCCCATCCAGAGCGCCGTTGTTGATGTGCCGCATGTCATCCAGGTCAATGCGCGGGCCTTGCCGCTGACCATCGGCCTGTGAGCGGGGGCGTTCAGATATTGGTGAGGATGATCCGCTTCAAGGCGTAGTCCGGACGGAGGACCAGCGGGTCGTTGCTCAGGGTGATGGAGGAAAGATACCGACTGCCAGCGGAGACGAGCGGCAGCGCGACGCGCAGGGTCAGATTCACCGGAGCCTGCGTCTGGCTGCAGCTGTCCTCGAAGACCGCTGCGTTCGCGCGGGTGAGGTTCCAGGAAAAGGTCTTCTTGTCCGGCGACAGACTGACGTTGTTCCAGAATTGGGCCATCCCCGCCACCAAGGTGTTTCCGTCGGTGACGTCACAGCCGCTGCCCACCTGGGTCAGAACCAGCTTGAGGAACCCCGCGTCAGGGCGGGGCACGCCCATGTTCAGGTCATCCCTGATTTGGGTGATGACCGCTTCGTCGAAGACATGGCTGCTGCTGACGCTGATGGAGCCCTTGAGTGGCAGCCTGATAGAGGGCTGGACGGTATTCATCAGATAGTCGCAGTTCGGGGGGCCGATCCGATTCATGCAGATGTGGATGAGATTGTCGTTCAAGGCGACGTCGAGCGGAGCCTCGACCGTGAGCGAGCCCAGAGCGGGCCACTCTGGGATGACGAGCCCGCCCTCGGCGCCGACCTTGTAGGACGAGCCCCAGTACCGCGCGAGGGACTCCAGGACCAGGTTGCCCAAGGCGTTGAGGGTGAGGTCGTGGCCGCCAATGGAGATGGCTTCCTCGACTTGAGATGCCTGGTCAGACGTCCCGACTCCCCGCTGATGGCTGTCGTGGAGTTCCGGCATCGAGTCCTGGGAACTCGACATGCAACCCGCCAGCAGACTCACACACGCACTCGTCATCACCCGGCTCATCGCCAGACGGCATCGCCCGCGCATCATGGTGCAACCTCCTCTGCACGCTGAAGACACGCGGCGGAGGCAGGCCATGCAGAGATTCCGCACTTTCGCCAATGCTGAAATCTTCCGTCACTGCCGCCCCAGATGATGCTTCCCAGCAAGAGCGGTGTTCGCTGGAACGACCGATGTAACCCGAGTCAATTGAAACCTAATTCTGTCCACGAAAATAAGAATTCGCGAGAAGTCCACTTGGTTCCGTTCACCAGGAATGGTTGGTTCCGCCCCTCCCTTCACCTGGAAAGGACTCCCCCATGCGGAACTTCCTCGCAGTGACTGCCTCCCTCTTTTCGCTCACGTTCCTGGGCTGCAACACCGCGCCCGCCGAGCAGGCCCCCGAGCCCACGCCGGAGACCGCGGAGCAGACGCAGAGCCTGAACGCAACGGGCACGGGCTGCTCGGCTGACTCGGAGTGCGCCTCCGGTCTGTGCTGGGTGGAGGCGGACTCCTACCCCCTCTACAACCCGTACTGGATTCGCGCGGACAGCTGCACCGAGGAGTGTGGCGGCCCGACGGACCACGCGCCTTGCCGCATCCTCGCGGCGGACCTCAACGCTCCGGCCGCGAACTCGGCGCGCTGCATCCCCGCGCGCGGCGTCTACGACGACTACCCCTATGACGACATCTTCTACGTGTGTGACCTGGTCGCCGCCGGCCTGGGCACGGTCCACTGGGTCGAGTAGTCGCGACGTGACTCGTGCCGCCCGGAACGCTGGAACTCCGGGCGGTGTGTCGCCGGGGGTGAACTCCACCGGGTTGCAGGTGTCAGGCAGTGGCGCCCCCGCATCATGATGATTTCATGACGGGTGTTGGCGCGGGCGCGGGAGGGAGACTCCCCCGTCATGAGATGCCTCCTGCTCGCCGTGGGCCTCGTCGCCATC
Source organism: Myxococcus sp. CA039A (assembly GCF_013336645.1). Lineage (NCBI taxonomy): Bacteria > Pseudomonadati > Myxococcota > Myxococcia > Myxococcales > Myxococcaceae > Myxococcus > Myxococcus sp. CA039A. The sequence continues at coordinate 10,577 of NZ_JABUMQ010000169.1, forward strand.
TTCTCGTCGAATGCCTGTGCCCCACGTGTGACGCGCCCCTCGCCGGCGCTGGGGCAGGTCGCGGACGTCCGCACGAAGCCGGGCCGATACGACGGCTACTCCGTGGCGTGGCGCTTCGAGAAGGACGCCAAGGCGCTGGGGGTGGGGTTGTGGGGCGGCGTCGAGCTCCATGGACAGGGTCGCAGGCCCATTGTCGTGTGGCCGCGAGCCGAGTCTGGTGACCCCTCATCTGACGGTGACTCCGGTCCGGCGCTGCGCATCGACTCTCCCATGGTGACGCGCTCGTCGGACCCTCGGGTGAGGGAGTTCCTGTCGGGTCGCATCGAGGGACTCGACTACGAGGACATGAAGGCCCAGGGCTGGCTCTACGAGCGCTGTGGCCCGCCCTTCGTCGAGCCGTGTGTCTTGAGCGGGACCTTCATCAAGACGTCGAGCTTCGAGTCCGTGGACCCGCTCATCGCGTACCTGGGACGCTGGCTGAAGGAGGGCGATTACGCGGGGGTCCTTCACATCAACGTCGTGCAGCACGTCGGCGTGCCCGAGGACATCCGGACGCGCATGGGCGATTACGACGGCTACTCGGTGGACCTCTGCAAGCCCGAGGAGAATCCGGACCGACGCCTCATCGTGGTCACCGGTCAGGGCTCACGGGTCTTCGCGCCCTTCATCGCCGGAGAGCCCGAGGACTACGACAAGCGCCGCACCTGGGCGGTGCTGATTGGCGGTCCAGACCCGCAGGCCCGCGCCGACCTCACCAGGCCCGGTTGCCACGCTCCCCATGCGGCCCGTATCCGGGTCGTCGGCTACGAGGACGTCGACGCGGCGATTGCCTATTGGGGGGGCCTCCTGAAGGCAGGCAACCATCAAGGCGAGGTGCTCATCTACGTGCAGGGCCTGGCTCAGGGCTCATGAGGCGCGAGCGCCGTGGGCCGCGATTCATGATGATTCCATGAGTGTCCGCGGTGGGACCGCGGCTCAGCCGAAGGCGGCGGAGGCGCGTCCCAGACCCTCGGCCACGGAGGTGAAGGCGTCAGCGGTGCGCACGCGCTCCTCGCCGAAGCGATTCACGTAGAGCTGGCGCACGGCGGGAATCTGCGAGGAGCCACCCGTGAGGAACACGGCGTCGATGTTCGCCGCCTCGGGGTGGCGCGACAGCAGTCCCACCGTGCACTGCTCCAACTCGTCGAGCAGCGGCTTGCTGAACACCTCGAACTCCGCGCGGGTGATGGGCTCGTGGAGGTTGATGCGGGCCTCCTCGAAGTCCACGGTGGCCACCTCGTCGCGCGACAGGCGCACCTTGGCGGCTTCAATCGCGCGGAACAGGCGGTAGCCCAGGTTGTCCATCACCAGGTCGTGGAGCGCCTCGATTTCGGGCTGCTTGTCACTGGTCTCCAGCATGGTGTCCAACAGGTCCTGGGTGGACTTCTCCCGGATGAAGGACATCTCGTGCCAGGACAAGAGCTTGGCCATGACGTGCTGGGGCATGGGCAGGCGCTTGTCGCTCAGGCCTCGCACCCGGTAGGTGGAGCCCGCGCCAAAGCGGGGCAGGAGCTTGTGGCGCATGATTTCGGCGTCGAAGCGGTCTCCACCGATGCGCACACCGGTGGAGCCCACGACGTCCGGGCGGCGGTCCTTGACGCCTCGGCGCGAGGGGCCCAGACGCATCAGGGTGAGGTCGGTGGTGCCGGCGCCGAAGTCCGCGACGAGGACCAGCTCGTCGCGGGTGAGCTGGGCCTCATAGGCGAGCGCGGCGGCGATGGGCTCGATGAGGAACTCGATGTGCTGGAAGCCGGCCAGCTCGGCGGCGCGGTGCAGGCGCTTCTGGGCGAGCGCGTCCGCGTCCTTGTCCGGGGTGAAGACGGCGGGGCGGCCGAGGATGACGGCCTCCGGAAGGCCGCCCATGTGGGCGCCCGCCGCCTCGCGCACGCGCCGCAGGAGGATGGCGACCAGGTCCTCGATGGTGAAGGTGCGGCCCTTCACCTGGGTGGCGCGGAACGAGTTCGAATGGAGGAAGGACTTCACGGACTGGATGAAGCGTCCGGTGTTGTCCTCCATGTAGCGGTTGATGGCGTCGGCGCCTGTGTAGATCTCGCGCTCGTCGTCCGGGAAGAACATCACGGAGCGGAAGAGGCGGGGCTCCGAGGTATGGGGTTGCAGCGACAGCACCGTGCCATCAGGCAGGGCCGCGGCGGTGTTGCTGGTTCCGAAGTCGAGTCCGCAGGCTTGCATGGGGGTGCGCCCCTTATCGCCAAACTCCGGGAAAGGGTAGGGCGTCGTGAGCCGGGCTGCTCGGTGGAGGACGGGCGAGTGGGCGGCCGCCCGGAGAGGGCGTGGGTTGGCGAGGTTCGATGACTTCCCATGTTTCTTTTTCGGGAGTCACGACACAGGGGGTCTCCATGAAGCTCCGCGCGAGAGGGTGGGTGGCCGCCGGTGCCGCCGCGCTGCTCGTCACCGGCTGCCGCGAGCGCGGCCAGGACGAGCAGTCGCAGCAGGGCACGCAGGCGACCGCGAGTGAACAACAGCAGCAGGCGGAAAGCGCCCAGGATGAGGTGCGGCGCAAGCAGGAGGCGCTGGACGAGGCGAAGGCCCGCGCTCAACGTGAATCGGCTGAGTCGGACGAGGCCCAGACCGCACAGCAGTCCGGAGCCGCACAGCAGCAGGCCACGGACGCCACGGCGCAGGCCGGAGCCGCACAGCAGCAGGCCACGGACGCCACGGCGCAGGCCGGAGCCGCACAGCAGCAGGCCGGAGCCGCACAGCAGCAGGCCGCCGAGGCGAACTCGCAGCAGGGCGCCGCTCAGCAGCAAGGCGCCCAGGCGAATCAGCAGGCCGCTGATGCCACGCAACAGGCGGGCGCCGCACAGCAGCAAGCAGCGAATGCCACGCAGCAGGCGGGAGCCGCGCAGCAGCAGGCCACGGATGCGGCTCAGCAGCAGGCCGCCCAGGCGGGCCAGCAGGCCACGGATGCAGCTCAGCAGCAGACCGCTCAGGCGGGACAGCAAGCCACGGATGCTCAGCAGCAGGCCGCCCAGGCGGGCCAGCAGGCCACGGATGCTCAGCAGCAGGCCGCCCAAGCAGGACAGCAGGCCGGAGATGCGCAGCAACAGGCCGCCCAGACAGGACAGCAGGTTGGAGAGACTCAGCCGCAGGCCCAGGCCAGCGCGACTGACTCGGAGAGCGAGGCGGAGCGACAAGCCGACCTTCGGTCGGAGAAGGAAGCCGAACTGCGCGCGGAGCAACGGGCCGAGCAACAGGCGGCGCAGACCGGCTCGACATCTACGGGCACCGAATCGCAGCCGGGCCAGGGCACACCGCAGTCGCCCGTGGCCTCCGCGCCCACGGGGACGGAGTCGCAGACCGGTCAGGACACGCAGTCGTCGGGCACACAGTCGCAGACCGGCCAGGACACGCAGGCCTCCGCGCCCACGGGGACGGAGTCGCAGACCGGTCAGGGTACGCAGTCGCCGGTGGCTTCCTCCTCCGAGACGGGCTCGCAGACGGCCCCTTCCACCGGGTCCTCCACGGATTCGAGCTCGGACCAGGCCTCCGGGGGTTCGGGGCAACAGGTCGACGAAGGCACTCAGCCGCTGTCTCCCCTCGAGCAACTCGATGCCCGGCAGCAACAGGGACAGACGACGAGCGGAACGGAACAGCAGACCACCGACTCGGCCTCGTCCGGCACGGAGCAGCAGCCCATCGCCACCGCGCCTTCGACGACCGAGCAGCAACAGCCTGCTTCCGGGACCTCTGATTCCACGACGGGCACCTCGGGCACCACCTCGCAACCACAGTCGGGCACGCAGCTGCCCCAGCAACCGCCCGTGGTCGCGCTCCCGATTCCCTCCGGCTCACAGCAGGGCAGCGGCACCTCGTCGGGAACCCAGAGCCAGCAGAACACGCCGCAACAGTTCACCGGCGAGGTGGTCCGCGCGAGCGAGACCGAGGTCCTGCTCAGTCAGGGCGGTGAGCCTCAGCTCCGCTTGACGGTGAACCCGCAGACGCAGGTGACAGTGGATGGATTCAGCGCGGTCGCCGAGGACATCCAGGAGGGAGCCCAGGTCCGCGCCTCGTTCACCACGGACGAGACGGGGGAAGCCAAGGCGGTGAGCATCAACGCGACGTCCAAGGGGAGCACCACGGGAACAGGCTCCACCCAGGAGACGCAACCCACGCAGCAGCAGTAATCACATAGCGTCAGTGTCACTCCTTCCGGCGCTGCCCATGATAATCCCCGGCCCCTCTTTCGAGAGGGGTCACACATGAAGCAGCAACTGGTCGTCCTCCTGGGTGGATGGTGTCTCGGCGCGCTCGTGGCTTGTGGTGTTGACGAAGCGCGGTTGTCGCGAGCCGCGGAGGACTCCGTGGCGAGAGCGGCGCTCACCGAGGAGGGCCCGTCACCTCAGGGGCTTTGCGGTGAGGACGGCGTCTGTGACCCCTGGGAGACGCACGAGACCTGCCCGCTCGACTGCGACGGGCCCAGCGACCCTTGCGGAAACGGCGTGTGCGAACCGCTCGAGACGCAGCAGAGCTGCCCCGCAGACTGCGGTGGTCCCATCGGCGGCACTTGTGGAGATGGACTGTGCGCGTCGTCCGAGACGCAGCAGAGCTGCCCCGCCGATTGCGGTGGTCCCATCGGCGGCACTTGTGGAGATGGCCTGTGCGCACCGTCCGAAACGCACCTGAGCTGCCCCTCCGACTGTGGCGGTCCCATCGGCGGCACTTGTGGAGATGGACTGTGCGCATCGTCCGAAACGCACCTGAGCTGCCCCGCCGACTGTGGCGGCCCCATCGGCGGCACTTGCGGAGATGGACGGTGCGAGCCGGCCGAGTCACACCAGAGCTGCCCTCTCGACTGTGACACTCCCGTTGGCGACCCTTGCGGGAACGGGCTGTGCGAGTCCTTCGAGTCACATCAGAGCTGTCCGCTCGACTGTGACGGCTGAGCTTCGCCTCGTGAGTGCCACGTCGCGCCACAGATGATGGGCGCGACGTGGCCGAGACATTCAGGGGCCCTCGCTACGTGAGGACCTGGATGAGTCGCCGGGGAATCGCCTCGGCGTGCCAGCGCTGAAGCTCGCGAGCAATCTCCGCGGAGCGCTTCGCCCGACCCTCGCGAATGAGCGGCAGCAGGGCGCGCGCGGCCTTGCGCTCCCGGGGCTTGCCGCCCGCCGCGAGCCGCTCGAACACCTCCAGCCGGACGTCCGCGTCGTGCAGCTCCCCCAGCCCCTCCTGGAGCGGGACGAGCACCTCCACCAGCGCGCCCAGGGTGCGGCGGAACGCGGGCTGGAAGATCTCCAGCTCATAGCGCAGCTTCTTCAAGTCCTTGCGCAGCGCATGCGCGGACGCCGCATCGGGCGCGTCCATGTAGACCTGCATCCGCTTGCGCACCCGGCGCACCCGCCAGTGCAGGGGCTCCTTCACCCGGCGCCCACCGAAGCGATGGTCGTCCTCCAGCGCATCCACCTTGCGCAGCATCCGAGGCACGGTGCGCGAAGCCCACCGCTCCAGCTCCGAGCGAAGTCGCTTCTCCTTCGTCTTCAGGCCCGCCAGTCGCGCCTTGCCCAGCGCGGCGATGCCCGCGCGGGTGTCGGGCTTCTCGCGGCGCGCCTTCTTCGCGACTTCCTCCAGCCAGGCCGCCTGGACGTGCAGGTCCCTCACGTCGCCCAGCGCGTCCTGGAGCCGCTTCACCTCCACCTCCAACTTGCCCAGCCCGCCGAGCGGACGGAACACCTGGATGGCGGCGCGCAGCCGACGCGTGGCCACGCGCATGTCGTGGACGCCGTCGTCGTCGAGCTCGTCCGACAGCTTCGCCTCCGGCTTGCGGACATCCGCCAGCCGGCCCGCGAGGATGCGCCGCGCGGCCTGTCCCAGCTCGCTGTCGGGGCCCAGTCCGCGGATGGGCGTGGGTTGGGCCATCTGACTAACCTCCCATCCCGGCCTGGGTGTTCAACATCCGCTCGGCGGCCTCGGGGCCTTCCCAGCCGAGGATGCGCGCTTCCTTGTCCTCGAAGTGCACGGCGGTGAGGAAGAAGTGCGCCAGCTCCTCGCGCTCGCGTCGGGACACGTCCTGATACGTGCGCAGGTGCTCGGTGCGAGGCGACGCCGTGGGCAGGGCGATGATGCGGTCATTGCGCTCGCGCTCGCCCGGCTTGCCACCCTTGCGCTTCTGGTCCACCTGGAGGACCCCCAGCGCGCGGCAGGGCAGCACGACACCGGGCCACGTGGTGTCGTCCCACAACACCATGGCGTCGAGCGGGTCCCCATCCGGCCCGCGTGTCGAGGGGATGAAGCCCCAGTCGAACGGGTAGCGCAGACCCCGGGTGAGGGGACGGGAGAGCGTGAAGGCCGAGAGCGCGGCGTCGTACTTCAGCTTCACCGTCGAACCCCGTGGGGACTCGACGACGACGTGGAATGCGCCCTGGGACCCACGCGAGGGCAGGCGGGTGAGGTCCGTCGTCATGGAAGGTGGAAGGTCAGCCTGCCTCCCCCGTGCGGCAAGCGCCCTTCAGGGTGACTTTTGGCTCGCCAACCTTCCAGGCGGGCAGGCGAGCCAGACGGCCATCAGCCCACGGACCTCAGCGCGATGATGACGACCCCCACGAAGCCCACGCCCGTCAGGACGAGGCCGGTGATGGGCATCCATCGTCGCGCCCGCTCCGGTGGCTCCCGCGTGCGGCCGAAGGCGATGATGTTCACCACCAGGGCGGCTATCTGAAGCACGAAGCACGCCGGCAGCAGCGAGAGCACGCCGAGGATGAGCCCGATGATGGGGAGCGCCGGGCCATGGCGCTCGGGCGCGTCGACGGTGCGCGTGCGCAAATCCCAGCACGTGGGGCACATGGGGCGTGCCTCCGGGCGCATCCGCCGCTCGCACGCCGGACACATGAACGTGCCGCAGCGGCCACACACCCAGCTCGCGATGACGTCGGGGTGTGCCGCGCAGGAGGCCCCCTCTGGCGGCGTCTCCAGGCTCATGCCGAGCGCAGCTCCAGCGGATGCTGCGCGCTTCGCGGCCGCCGCCCGGAGTTCAGGTGCGCCGCGATGGTGGTCGCCGCCGAGTCGCTGGGAAGGCGGAGGGTGATGGTCCGCTCGTCGATCTTCTTCACCGACGGCACCCGTCCCTTCACCGCCGTGAAGTAGGCCACGACGGGCACGAGGACGGCCACCAGCACCGCCACCAGGATGGGAGTCCCATCGCCCTTGCCCGCGAACACCGCGATGCCGCCCACCAGGATGGCGATGGTGCCCAGGAAGGAGAGGCCGAAGAGCAGCTTGCTGCGCTGCCACCGGGCCCACCCCTCCTCGCTGAAGGGCAGGGTGCCCTTGGCCCGCTTGGTGAGGATGCTGGCGATGATCAGCACGATGAGGGCCGCGAACGGCAGGAAGATGAGCAGCCAGCGCGGGTACCACGCGAACTTCACGGGCTTGAAGGAGATGCCCTCTGTCTGTCCGGTGATGACGCAGACACGGGGCAGGTCGAACTCACTGAGCTCGTTCTTGGGAATGACGACGTCGGCAGGCATGGCGCGCGGTTCTAATCCAGACACTTTGGCGCGCGCCAGCCAGGGCCCACCGTCCTTCAGGAGCTGCAGCTCACCACCAGGTGCCGGCCCCAGGCGGGAGGCTCCGTGGTGTACTCCTCGTACTCGGAGCGCTGCGTGAAGGGGTCCTCCAGGGCGGCGAGCAGTCGGTCCACCTCCGAGAAGTCGCCCTCCTGGGCCCGGGTGATGGCGGCCTGCGCCATCCAGTTGCGCAGCACGTACCGGGGGTTGACGCGCTCCATCAACGTCCGGCGCTCCGCGTCCACGCTTCCCTCGGACGCAAGCCGCGCCCGGTAGCGCTCCGCCCAGGCGTCGAAGCCCGTCCGGTCCGCGAACATCGCCCCCACCGTGTCCGGCTGTCCCAGCGCGCGGAAGAAGCGGGTGTAGTCCACGCGGGCCTCGGCCATGCGCGCGAACAGGTCACCCACCAGGGCGCGGTCCTCCTCGCGCACCTCGCGCAGGCCCAGCTTCTGGCGCATCAGCGTCAGGAAGTGCGCGCTGAAGGTGGGCTCGAACGTGTTGAGGGCGGCTCGGGCATCGTCCTCGGACATCAGCGTGAGGAGTGCTTCACCCAGACAGGCCAGGTTCCACATCGCGATGCGTGGCTGCTGGTTGAACGCGTAGCGGCCCCGGTGGTCGGAGTGGTTGCAGATGAAGCCCGGCTCGAACTCGTCCAGGAAGCCGAAGGGGCCGTAGTCCAGCGTGAGCCCGAGGATGGACATGTTGTCCGTGTTCATCACCCCGTGCGCGAAGCCCACCGCCTGCCATTGCGCCACCAGCCGCGCGGTGCGCTCGATGACTTCCGCGTAGAAGCGAGCATGACGCCCCGGCGCGCCGGACAGGTGGGGGAAGTGGCCGTCGATGATGTGGTCGGCCAGCAGCGCCACGTGCTCGTGCTGCTCGGAGTGGTGGAAGAACTCGAAGGTGCCGAAGCGCACGTGCGACGGTGCCATCCGCACCAGCATGGCGCCTGTCTCCACTTCCTCGCGGTACACCCGCTCGTCGCCGCCAATCAGACACAGCGCGCGCGTGGTGGGGATGCCCAGCCCGTGCATGGCCTCGCCGCACAGGTACTCCCGAATGGAGGAGCGCAGCACCGCGCGGCCGTCCCCACCGCGAGAGAAGGGCGTGGGCCCACCGCCCTTGAGATGCAAATCCCAGGACTGGCCCGCGCCGTTGCGCACCTGGCCCAGGAGCAGGGCACGGCCATCACCCAGCCGGGGCACGTACACGCCGAACTGGTGCCCGGCGTACACCATGGCGAAGGGCTCCATGCCCGGCAGCGGACGCCCACCGCCGAGCGCCTCGACGAACTCCGGTCGTCGGGCCTCCTCTGGCGCCAGGTCCAGCAGGCGCAGCGCTGCGGGGTTGAGGCTCACCAGCCGGGCATTCGGGAAGGCGCGGGGGGACACCCTCGCGCCGAAGCCGGGAGGCAGGCGAGCGTACGTGTTGTCGAAGCGAAGTTGTTCGAGCGCGGGCATGGAGGGGGAAGCGGTAACGCTCAGGGGACCTTCATGCCGCGCTGCACGGCGGGACGTTCACCCACGCGCGCCAGCCACTGCGGCACCTGGCCCAGGCCCGCGAAGAGCTCCGGGACGTACGTGCGCATGCCCGCGACCCACGGGTACAGGGCGATGTCCGCGATGGAGTAGCGGCCCGCCACGAAGTCTCCCTTGCCCAGCTGCCCGTCGAGCACCTTGAGCAGTCGCTTCGACTCCTCGGTGTAGCGGTCGATGGCGTAGGGAATCTTGGTGGAGGCGAAGCGGCCGAAGTGGTTGAGCTGGCCGAACATGGGGCCCACGCCGCCCATCTGGAACATCAGCCACTGCGTCACTTCCGTCTTGCCGCGCAGGCTGGACGGCATGAGCTTGCCCGTCTTCTCCGCGAGGTACAGCAGGATGGCGCCCGACTCGAAGACGGTGATGGGGCGGCCGTCCGGCCCTTCCGAGTCGACGATGGCCGGAATCTTGTTGTTGGGATTGATGGCCAGGAACTCGGGCGTGAACTGCTCGCCCTTGCCGATGTTCACCGACTTCGCGGTGTAGGCCAGCTCCAGCTCTTCCAGGGCGATGGACACCTTGCGCCCGTTGGGCGTGGCGAACGTATACAGGTCAATCATGGTGAGACTCCCGTGAGCCGCGCGCTTTCACGCCAGAGCTGCTCGGCGAGGGCGTCGTCCCGCGCGGCGGCGGACGGCTTCCTCTTCCGGCAACGGATGAAGTACTTCCCGGAGACTCCGTCCACCTCCGGCGAAGCAGCCAGATAGATGGACGTCCGCGCGCCGCCCTCGGCGGACAGCATGAACGGCGCGCCGAGCTTCACAATCCAGCGGAAGAAGCCCTTCGTGTTGTGACCGAAGCCCGAGCGCACCACGCCAGGGTGCACCGCGTTCGTCGTCACGGGCGTGCCTTCCAGCCGCTTCGCCAGCGCGTGGGTGAACAGGATGTTGGCCAGCTTGGACGTGGCGTACACGCGGAAGCCGTCGTAGCGGCGCTCGCTCTGGAGGTCGGTGAAGTCGAGCTTGCCGACCCGGTGCGCGTCCGACGACACGTTGATGACACGCGCGGGGCCGCTGGCCTTGAGCGTGTCCATCAGCAGATGCGTCAGGAGGAAGGGCGCCAGGTGGTTGGTGGCGAGCGTGGCCTCCAGCCCATCCACCGTCACCTCGCGGCGGTCGATGATGAGGCCCGCGTTGTTGAGCAGCACGTCCAGGCGCGAGTAGCGCGAGCGGAAGGTGTCGGCCAGCGCACGCACGGCCTGGAGCGAACTCAAGTCCGCGAGAATCGTGTCGACCCGCGCGCCCGCGACGGACTGGTTCACCGCGTCGACGGCGGCCTGGGTGCGGGCGGGGTCCCGGCCCACCAGCACCAGCGTGGCGCCAAGTCGTCCCAGGGCCTTGGCCGTCTCCAGGCCAATGCCGCCGGTGGCCCCGGTGATGAGGCACACCTTCCCGTCCAACCGTGTCTCAGCGCTCATGGGGCGTCCTCTGGATTTCGAGGACGCCTTCTATATGCCGACACGGGCCCGGACGCTCGTGGAAGCGCCGGGCCCATGGGGAAGGGAGGTCTGGGTGCCGCCGTGGCTCAGGCGTGCGGAGGCCGGGTGGGCTCGCTGGAGCGGGCGTCGTCGCGTCCGCCCTTGGTGCGCGGACTGGGGCGCGGGGCGCCGTTGAGGTGGCTCTCCAGGAACCACATGTCCAGCTCCACGTCGCCCAGGACCTGGGTGAGCAGGTCCACGGTGATGGGCTCCTCCAGCTCATCGCAGCGCTCGATGCCGCCGCGGATGGAGGCGCCGTAGCGCGCGAAGCGGTCCACCAGGCACTTCAGGTGGTCCTCGCTCTCCACGGCCTTGAGGTCGTACTCGGGCAGCTCGCTGTTCTTGGCGGCCAGCCGGATGGTGCCCTCGGCGTAGCCGCCCAGGGTGCCGGCGCGCTCGGCGAACTCGTCGGCCTGCTTGCGCGCGTGCTTGGCCAGGTCGTCGAAGAGCAGGTGGCGGCTGTAGAAGTGGGTGCCCCGGATGTTCCAGTGCGCTTGCTTGATTTGCCAGTGCAGGTCGATGGAGTCGGCCAGCAGGTTGTTCAGCAGGTCGATGATTTCCTCGCGCGTCTCACTGGGGACATTCACATGGCTGGGAAAGTTCATGGTTGGCGCTCCCTCCAAGAAGGCTTTCGGAAGAGTGGGGATGGCCTTCCCCACGCGCCATGCCGAGGCGTCCTGGCTGGGGGGCGAGCGGACAGCCGGGCGTTCCATGAGAAACCGCTCTAGAGGTCATTGATGACGCTACCTCCGTCGCCGGGGAGGCGGCGGGAGGGAGCGACTGGACATCATCGAGCTCGGACGTCAGGGCGCTTCTCCTCGGAGGAGCTAGGAGGCACACTCCGAGGTGTGTCCCGGCGTTCATCGTGGTGGATTGCGGTCCTGCTTTCCGTGCTCGTGCACGCGGCGCTCTTCCTGGCGCTGTCGCGAGTGCGGTCAGCCGCGCCAGCGCGTCCGTCGGCCACCGAGCTGGAGATTGTCTACCTGGAGCCCAAGGCGCCGGTAGCGGCCCCACCCGTGCCAGCGCCGACCCCGCGGCCTCCCAAGCCCGAGCCGGTTCCTCCTCCGCGTCGGACGGACGAGAAACCGCCCGAGGCCATCGCGCGGGCACCCGAGGGCAAGAAGAAGGAAGAAGAGTCCCCGGCCGTCGCGGAAGCGCCCGGAGTCGCGTCGACGGAGCAGGGGCCCGAGGCTTCTCCAGAGGATGCGCCCACCCGGACCGCGCCGCCGACGATTTCGCTCGTGCCGAAGGGGCTCTGGGGGAGCGAGCCTCCAGGCAAGCCCGCGCAATCGGGCAGGACGCTGCGCAATGACGGACAGCCTGGTGAGGACCCTCGGGCCATCGCGCGGCGGGAGGAAGCGCAGGCGAAAGAGTTGGTGGATGGCTGGGCGGCGGACGCGAGCGCGGCGGCACGCGCGGAGAGCGGCGCCGTGAATCCGTACTTCACGAAGCTCCAGGACCGGTTCGCCAAGAAGCTGGTGAACCCGCCGTCGCCGGACCTGAACGTGCTGGGCTCGCGCCTCAAGCGCGAGCAGGTGGAGGCCACCGAGCGCTTCGGGAAGACGGGCTCGCCCTACGTGGCGGAGAAGCGGGACCGGCGTCTGGAGCAGCGCAACCGCCTCCAGGCGGCCGTCGAGGCGGGGCGGGCGGCGAACATGTTCATGATGGACGTCACCACGCCGGTGCTCGCGCTCGCCACGGTGCTGGAGGTGCGTCAGGCGCGAGACGGCAAGCTGCTGGACCTCAAGGTGCTGGAAGGCTCGGGGGACCCCAAGTTCGACGCGTGGGCGGTGTCGCATCTGCGCGATGCGCTGGCCAGCGCGGACGCGCCGCCGGAGGCGGGCCCGGGGCTGCGCGCGGATGAGCTGCGCAGCCGGTGGCGGCTGGAGGAGTACCTGGGCAATCCCCGCGTGAAGGTCGTGCTCATCGGCGTGTACTGAGCCGCCGTCGCGCGCTGCTGGGTCAGCGTGTCGTGCGCTCGGCGTAGACGGGTTGGCCCTGGGGCGCGGTGCCCTCGGTGGTGTAGCCCTCCTTCACCCAGTACTCGATTCCGCCGATGAGCTCCTTCACGCGGAAGCCCAGCGCGGACAGGCGCGCGGCGGCCTTGGTGGAGCCGTTGCAACCAGGGCTCCAGCAGTAGGTGACGATGACGTCGTCCTTGCTCAGGTGCGCCGTCGTGGTGGCGGAGAGGGTCCGCGCGGGCAGGTTCAGTGCGCCGGGGATGTGGCGCTCGGCGTAGGCGTCGGGCGAGCGGACGTCCACGACGACGAACCCTTTTTTGCCGCGCTCCAGGTCCAGGTGCAGGTCGGCGGCATCGGTCTCCACGGAGAGCTTCGCGAGGAAGTGGCGGTGTGCCTCTTCGGGCGGGGCGGCGGGGGTTTCAAGAACGAAGGAGAAC
>NZ_JABUMQ010000016.1:0-63899 GCF_013336645.1 Myxococcus sp. CA039A
CGCCCACCCCGTCATGGTTAGACTCAATGCATGGGTGATCGGGGACGCGCCGAGTACCTGTCGAGTCAGGGCATCCGTGATGGACGGGTGCTGGAAGCCATCTCGCGACTGACGCGCGCGGACTTCGTGTCGGAGGCAGAGCGTCTCGAGGCTGGCGCCGACGTGCCGCTCCCCATCGGCCATGGCCAGACCATCAGCCAGCCCTATGTCGTGGCGCTGATGACCGAAGCGCTGGCCTTGAAGGGGCATGAGCGCGTCCTGGAGATAGGCACCGGCTCCGGCTACCAGACGGCGGTCCTGTCGCTGCTCTGCCGCGAGGTGTACACGGTGGAGATCGTCCCAGAACTCGCCCGCTCGGCGCGATGGCGGCTACTGCGACTGGGCTTCGAGAACATCTACTTCCGCCAAGGCGATGGCACCGAGGGCTGGCAGGAGCAGGCGCCCTTTGATGCCATCCTCGTCACCGCCGCGCCGGCCGAGGTTCCCAGCACGCTGCTTGGCCAGCTCCATCGCGGTGGCTGGATGGTCATCCCCGTGGGGCCCACGGGGGGCACCCAGGAGCTGCTGCGCATCCATCGAGCACGAGAGCCGGGGGCCTTGCCCCAGGTGGAGTCCCTGCTTCCCGTCCGCTTCGTCCCGATGACGGGGGGACCGCCTCGTCCGGTTCTCCCCTGAAAGCTGTCGGCCTTGGCCTGGCGCGGAGGAAGGGATGGTTCGCCCGGATGCTTGAATGCCGTCAGGGCCCTCGAAGGCGCGTTGCCCCCGAGCAGGGCCGCCCGCTAACGTCGCGCAATGATCATCTGCCCGGTCTGCGACCACGTTCAGCCCGAAGGGACCGAATGTGACGTCTGCGGAAAGCGGTTTCCCACCGCCGTGAATGTGGCGACTCCCCCCGTGGCACAGCTGCCGGAGCTGGAGCTGACGCCGCATGCGGGGGGCCGTGACGCGGTGGACGCGCCCGTGCTGCCGGAGCTGGACGGAACGCGCTTGCGCAGTGGGCCGGACCTGCCGGCCCAGGTGGTGCAGGACCTGGAGCTGACGCGCGCGGCACCGACGGGTGAGATGCCCGTGGCGGCGCTCGAGGAGCTGGACACGGGGCGCGCGCAGGATGACGGCGTGAGGACCCCAGCCCCGCTGGGCGCCGTCACCTGCCGCTACTGCCGCAACGTGCAGGCGGTGGGACTGCTCTGCGACAACTGTGGCATGCGACTGCCGCGCGCTCGGATCGCGGCGACCGCCGTGGCGGCGAAGGGGGATGAGGACGGGTGGATGGCCTGCCCCTCGTGCCATACCCGAGGGCGGCCCGGACGCGCCTGCTCCGAGTGCGGCACCCGGCTCCAGGAGGGGGCGTGAGCGCCTCGGAGCCCGGCTTCCGGGCGGAGTACGCGTGCAGCGAGGGCTGTGACTTCCGCGCCTCGCTCCTGGACGTCGTCTACCGGTGCCCTCGCTGCGAGGGGCTCCTGGAGGTGCGTCACGACGTGGCGGCCCTGCGAGCCGTGCCCGCGGCGGAGTGGAAGCGGCGCTTCGAGTCGCGCTTCGGCTCGGCGCGGCTGCCGGATGGCTCGGGCGTGTGGGGCAAGCGTGAGTGGGCCTACCCCCAGCTTCCCGTGGAGGACATCGTCTCCCTGGGCGAGGGCCGCGTGCCCTTGAAGCCCCTGCCGCGCATGGCGTCGGAGCTGGGGCTGGCCGCGTTGGACTTGAAGGAATGCGGCGTGTCGCCCACGGGCAGCTTCAAGGACTGGGGCATGACGGTCCTCGTCTCCGCCGTGAAGCACATGCGGGCCCAGGGCGTGCCGCTGCGGGCCGTGGCGTGCGCGTCCACCGGTGACACCTCCGCGGCGCTGTCCGCGTACTGCGCGGCGGCGGGCATTCCGGCGGTGGTGTTCCTGCCCCGGGACAAGGTCTCCCTCGCGCAGCTCGTGCAGCCCATCGCCAATGGCGCGCGCGTGCTGTCGCTCGACACGGACTTCGATGGCTGCATGCGACTGGTGCAGGCGGTGACGGCGGACACGGGCCTGTACCTGGCCAACTCGATGAACTCGCTGCGCATCGAGGGGCAGAAGATGGTCGCCGTGGAGCTGTGCCAGGACCTGGGCTGGGAGCCTCCGGACTGGGTGGTGATTCCGGGCGGCAACCTCGGCAACGCCAGCGCGCTGGGCAAGGGCTTCGAGCTGATGCTGGAGCTGGGGCTCATCACCCGCCGGCCGCGCATCGCCGTCGCACAGGCGGAGCGCGCCAATCCGCTGACCCAATCCTTCCGGGGCGGGTTCAAGGAGCTGGTGCCCATGCAGGCGCGGAGCACGCTGGCGTCCGCCATCCAGATTGGCAACCCGGTGTCCTTCCGACGCGCGGTGCGAATCCTCAAGGCCTTCGACGGCGTAGTGGAGGAAGCCACCGAGTCGGAGCTGTCCAACGCCGCCGCGCGCGCGGACAAGGAGGGCACCTTCACCTGTCCCCAGACGGGCGTGGCGCTCGCGGCGCTGGAGAAGCTGGTGGCCCAGGGAGTCATTGCGAAGGGCTCTCGCGTGGCGGTGGTGTCCACCGCGCACGGGCTGAAGTTCGCGGACTTCAAGGTGGGCTACCACCGGGGCACGCTGGCGGACGTCACCAGCCGCTATGCGAACCCTCCCGTGCAACTGCCCGCGAACCTGGACGCCGTGCGCGAGGCCCTGTCGGACCTGGGCTGACGCCGCGCGGTGCGGCAGGGCGGGGCTCCCGTAGGAGGGGAGCCCCCGGGTTTTCCGAGCGCGGGTGCTTCAGTCCGCGAGCAGCGGGACGCGCTTGTCGATGGTGAGGCCGAAGCCGGCGAGCCCGCGGTAGGTGATGTCCGTGTTGGTCATCACCTGGAGCGAGCGCACGCCCAGGTCATTGAGGATCTGGCAGCCCATGCCCAGGTCTCTCGTCTCGTGCGGGCCCGTGCGGATGTCGGCGCTGCCGTCCGTGTTGCGCTTGTGGCTGATGCCGAAGTCGCCCCCGTGCATCCCGGGCAGGTAGACCAGGACGCCGGTGCCCTCGCGGGCGATGCGCGCGAGCGACTGGTCCAACAGCACGTTGCAGTTGCAGGTGGGGGAGCCGAACACGTCGCCCAGGGTGCAGGCGGCGTGCAGGCGCACCAGGGCGCTCGGGCGGGAGGCGGGGTCACCCTTCACCAGCACCAGCGACTTGGCGCCGTCCGGCAGCCACGTGTAGGTGAGCGCGGTGAAGTCGCCGTAGCGCGTGGTGACGGTGTGCTGGCCGGGCTCGCGGCGCACCAGCCGGTCCTTGCGGCGGCGGTACTCGATGAGGTCGGCGATGGTGATGACGGCCAGCTTGTGCTCCAGGGCGAAGGCCTTGAGGTCCGGCATCCGCATCATGGTGCCGTCGTCCTTCACCAGCTCGCACAGGATGCCGGAGGAGCCCAGGCCCGCCAGCCGCGAGAGGTCCACGGTGGCCTCGGTGTGGCCGGCGCGGCGCAACACGCCACCATCGCGGTAGCGCAGCGGGAAGATGTGGCCGGGGCGCAGGAAGTCGTTCGCCTGGCTCTCCGGATCCGCCAGGGCCAGGATGGTCTTCGCCCGGTCCGCCGCCGACACGCCCGTCGTCGTGCCATGCCGGTAGTCCACGGAGACGGTGAAGGCGGTGCGGTGGGACTCGTTGTTGTCCGCCACCATCTGCGGCAACCGCAGGGCGTCCAGCCGGTCCGCCAGCATGGGCATGCAGACGATGCCGCTGGTGTAGCGCACCATGAAGGCCAGGTGCTCCGGCGTCACCTTCTCCGCCGCCATGATGAGGTCGCCCTCGTTCTCCCGGTCCTCGTCGTCCGCGACGATGACGAACTTGCCGTCGCGGATGTCGCGGATGGCGTCCTCGATGGAGGAGATCTGGAGGTCGTCAGGGCGCATGGAGGATTCGGTCCGCTCGCGAGTCTGCATGTGTTGGCGCATGTAGCGTCTGCGTCCGGGGCTGGCAAGCCAACCTGCTTGACGCCGTGCGCTCGGGTGATGGGGTGGATGAGCCATTCGCGAGGGCTCCCTCGCTCGCCCGTTGCGGTGTCGCTGGAATTAGTTGGGACCCAGAAGGTTGGAGTCGCCAGGGGCGAGTGACTCGACGCGTGGGACAGGCTGCTGTAGGGTGCCCGGCTCCGTGATGAGCGCCGATACCCAGGATTTGAGGACGCAGCTCGACCAGCTCCAGGAGAGCCTGTCCGTCCGCCAGAGCACCACCCACTTCGCCCACACGGGGGTCGCCACCCTGGCGGCCCTCATGTTCGCGGGGGCCGCTGGCAAGCTGTTCTATGACTCCCTTCGCACCCCGCTGATGGCCTGGGGCGTGACGCTGCTGGCGCTGGGCCTGCTGGCGTACGCGTTGCGCCGCTACGTGGTGGGGCGACGCGTGCTGGCCGACGAGCTGACGCGCTTCCAGACGCTGCTGGAGCTGCGCAGCCAGCTGCGGCTCGACGACCCCGCGGCGCTGCTGCCCCGGTGAGCGCGGCCCGCAAGTCCGCCCGACGGGGGCGGTTCATCGTCCTGGAGGGGCTCGACGGAGCCGGCACCACCACGCAGGCGGAGCGGCTGGCCTCCGCCCTCCGCGCCGAAGGGCACGCGGTGCTCACCACGCGTGAGCCCTCGGATGGCCCCGTGGGAACGTTGATTCGCCAGGCCCTCACCGGACGGCTGGGCCTGCCGAATGGCGCGGGCCCGCTGGCGCCGGAGACGCTGGCGCTGCTCTTCGCGGCGGACCGGACGGACCACCTCGCGGCGCGGGTGCTGCCCGCCCTCGAGGAGGGGAAGCTCGTCCTGTGCGACCGGTACGTCCTGTCCTCGCTGGCCTACCAGGGGGCTTCGTTGCCCATGGCCTGGGTGGAGGCGGTGAACGGGTACGCGGTGTCCCCGGACCTGACGCTGTTCGTCGGTGTGGCGCCGGAGGTGGCGGCGAAGCGCCGGGCGGCGCGCGGCGGGGCCGCGGAGCTGTTCGAAGCGGATGAGGCCCAGCGGCGAATCGCCAAGCAGTACCTGGCCGCCATCCGCCGCCGCGCGAAGAAGGAGCGCATCGTCCACATCGACGGTGAGCAGGGGATTGAAGCGGTGACGGCGGCTTCGCTGGCGGAGATTCGCAAGCTGCTGGGCCGCAAGCGCTGAAGGAGCGGGTCAGCGCGCGACGTCGAAGCTCAGCGCGACCTCCGCCCCATCTCCCGAGCAGCGGCCCGCCGTCTTTCCGACGCTGCGCAGCACCAGTCTCCCGCGGACCCGGGTGTCGCTGTTCTCCTCGAGGACGAGCTGCCCGGCCACCTCTTGCGTCAGGGCTTCCTTGGGGACGGTGCCGTAGCAGCCCGTCGCCACGAAGACGGCCTGGAGCTCCGGGGAGTGTCCCTTGCGCGGGGTGAAGGTGATGTCCCGGAACGAGTCCGTGGGGGCGGCGATGGCGTCGCCCGCCACCGCGAGCGTCACGGGGCCCGCGCCAAGGACCTCCTTGTCGAAGCGCACGGAGACGCATGCGGAGGTCTCGTCGTCGGCCACGACGCTCGACGGGTCGTTCAGCCCGCACAGGCGAAGCGTCCGAGGTGCTCCGCTCTCGAATTCGGCGGAGCGGTGCTGGTCGAACGCCATCCAGCCCTCGTCGTACGTCACGCGAAACGTTTCGCCCGAGTCCTCATAGTGCTCGATGGACGAGTCGAGGGGCGGGTCGCTCACCGCGTCGTCACCGCAGGCGGCGAGGGACAGCAGCGACGCGAGGAGCAGGGCGGACGGACGTCGGGCGGACCGGGGGGGCATGGAGCGCATGCCTCCCGGAAATGCAATCCGGATGCCCTTGTCCCCCGGGGAGAGAGGCCCTCCGGAGGGGGTCTGCCGCGCCTCGGAATTCTGACGCGACGACGGATCCTCGTGACTCGCGCGGCGGACTCCCTGGCCGTTGCGCTACAGTCCGCCCTTCCTATGGAGCGCACTGGCGCGGCGGCAATCATCATCGGCAACGAGGTCCTGACGGCGAAGGTCCAGGACCAGAACGGCCCGCACCTCATCAAGAGGCTGCGCGAGGTGGGCATCGTCCTGCGCTCGGTGGAAACCATCCTGGACGACGTGGACGCCATCGTCGATGCGATGAACCGGGCGCGTCAGCGGGCCCGCTACGTGTTCACCAGCGGCGGCATTGGCCCCACACACGACGACGTCACGGTGCGGGCGGTGGCGCTGGCCCTGGGCAAGCCCGTGGTGCGGCTTCCGGAGATGGTGTCCCTCATCGAGGCGCGAGCGCCCGATGGCAAGGTGACGCCGGAGGGCATGCGGCTGGCGGACGCCCCGGAGGGAGCGGTGCTGCTGCCGCAGGCGGGCACCTGGTACCCCGTGCTGACGGTGGGGGACGTGTTCCTCCTGCCCGGCGTTCCCCAGCTCTTCCGGATGCAGTTGGAGACGGTGCTGGCGCGGCTGAGCGGCACCCCGGTGGTGCTCAGTTGCCTGTACCTGCGACTGGGCGAGAGCGACATCGCCGCCGTCCTGGACAACGTGGCGCTGAACATGCCGCACGTGGCCATCGGCTCGTATCCGGAGTTCGACCCGGGGAAGGACTACCGGGTGAAAATCACGGTGGAGGCCGCGGAGAGCGGCCCCGTGGAGGAAGCCGTCGCGCGAATCATCGGCGGGCTCCCCGAGGGCGCGGTGCTGCGGCGGGAGTAGCAGCCCTCCCGCCGTGCGCCTCGACTACAGCGACAGTCCCAGCCGCTGACGCAGCCGGAAGAAGTCGTCCGTGAAGGACCAGGCGAGCAGGGTGCGCAGCCGCTCACCCTCGCGCACGGCCTGAATCATGGGCTCCGGGGTGTCCAACCTGGCGCCCGCGAAGTTCGGGTCCTCGCGCAGCACCATGCCCAGGCCCACGGACACGTCGCCGGCGATGAGGAGACCGGCGCGGTCCGCCGAGTAGTCCAGCGCGTCCAGCCACGGCGCCAGCTCCAGCTTCTGCACGTCGCCCAGGGCCATCGCCGGCCCTTCCAGCGCCTTGATGGCCTTGCGCGAGAAGGCCTTGCGCAGCTGCTTCACCGTCTCGTCGTTGCGACGGCCGAGCGCGGAGAACTGCTGCGCGTGGATGCGGATGGCGCTGCCGAACAGCTCCGCCGTCTCGCCCTGCGACAGCTTCTCCAGCACCGCCGCCTTGTTCAACAGGCCCAGCGCCGCGCGGCCCAGGAGGAACTTCTGCTCGCGCGCGTTGAAGCGCCGCACCACGTCCTGGCCGATGCACACCGACAACGGCTCGGTGGTCTCCAGCACCGTGAGGCCGCGCCGCGCCTGGTACGCGTCGAACTCCTCCACGCCGAACACCTGCGCGACGGTGCGGATGGCCTTGTAGACGGCGCTGTCCGTCTTGAGCTTGTCCGTCTTGGGGTTGACGCCGACGATGTCGAAGCTCGGGGGGTAGACCTTCTCGAGCTGGTCGCCCATGGCCCGCAGGACCTCCAGCAGCGGCCCCCGGACGCCCGGGTGCAGCAGCATGGAGTCCACGTCCGTCGACGTGAGCCCCTCGCGAACCTCCTGCGCCAGCCGGGTGCGGCCCTCCGTGTAGAAGGCCAGCTCCGCCTCGTTCGTGGAGCGCAGGAACTGGAGCACGGACGCCACGCAGAAGGCCTTGTCGAGCTGCTTCAGGCCCTCCCACAGCTTGAACAGCGCGTGCAGGCTGTCCACCCGCGTCGGGTCCTGGCGGAGGATCTGCCGGTGCTCCTCGACGGCGAGCGGCACGGACGAAGTGTCCCGTGCGTACAGGCCCGCCAGCGCGGTGCGCGCAGTGAGGTTGGTACCGTCGCCTTCCACCACCTGCCGGTACAGCGCGGTGGCGCGCGCGGGCTCGGACAGCGGGCCGGCGAACAGCTCCGCCACGCGGATCCGCAGCGCCGCCGCGCGCTTCGGGTCCGTGGCCGCCGTCGTCTGCGCCTGCGCCTCCAGCAACTGCGCAAGCTCCGGCAGGTTGCGCGCGCGCTCGTACAGCGTCACCAGCCGGTCCACCAGCGTCGGGTCTCCGGGCGTCAGCTCCAGCGCGCGGCGGTACAGCGGCGTGGCCGCGCCCGCGTCGCCCAGGCCTTCGTCATACGTGCGCGCCAGCTCCAGCGTGAAGCGCGCGCGGGACTCGGCGGGCAGCTCCTGCTGGAGCAGCTTGTGCAGGCAGTCCACCGCGCCCGACCAGTTGCGGCCGTGGGCATGCAGCGTGGCCAGTCGCTCCAGCGCCTCCAGATGGCGCGGCTGCGCGGAGAGCACCGTCATCAGGTGCGAGGACGCGCGGCCTGGATCATTCAGGTGCGTTTGGTACAGCGAACCCAGCGTGAGGTGGAAGGGCGCGAGCGTCCGGGCGTCTCCGCCCTGCTGCACGCGCTGGCTCAGCATGGCCGCGGCCTCCGCGTACTGCTGTGCCTCCAGGAGCAGCGAGCCGCGCAGCTCCAGCGCCTCGATGTGGCCCGGCTGCGCGGCCAGGGCCTTCTCCAGCAGCGCCACCGCGCGCGTCCGGTCTCCCAGGGCCGCGTGGTGCAGTCGCGCCGCGCTCACGAAGCCCGTGGCCGCCGCGGTGTGGTCCTTCTGCGCCAGCTTCGCGTCGGCGCGCCGCTCGTGCAGCGCGGCCAGGTCCGCGGAGCCTCCACGGTGGGCGAGCAGCTCCTCCAGGCCCGCCTGCGCGGCCGGGTGCAGCGGATCTCTCTCGAGCGCCTGCTTGTAGAGGGCCGCCGCGCCGTCGGTGTCCTTCTGGACGAACGACGCCAGCCGCGCCGCGCCGATGAACGCATCGATGGCGCCGCGCGGGTCCTTGCTGAGCCGGGCCTCGGTCTCCAGCGCGGCCCGGGCCTCGGCCGCGTCTCCGCGCCGCATCGCCACGCGCCGCGTGCCCTGCAGCGCCGGAAGGCACTGCGGATGCAGCTCCAGCGCCTGCTTGTAGAGGGCCGCCGCGCGCTCCAGGTCGCCGAAGCGGATCTCCGCCAGCTCCGCCGTGCGCAGGAGCATCTCCAGCGCCTCTTCCGCGTCGCGCGCGTGCGCCAGTCGCAGCGTGTAGAGCCGGGCCAGTCCCGACACGTCACCGGCGAGCTTGAGCGAGCGCTCCAGCGCGAAGGCCAGCCGCGCGTCGCCAGGGTCCGCCTCGAAGGCGCGCTTGTATGCCTCCAGCGTGCCCTCGGCGGGGCCCTTGTCCAGGTCCACCGCGGCGGACAGCCGCAGCGCGGTGGCCAGGCGTGGATCATTCACGCGCTCGGCGATGCGCTGACGCAGCTCCGCGCGGCGCGGCCGGTCCGACGCGCGAATGCGCTCCAGCAGGGTGAGGGCGGTGAGGTTGCCCGCGTCCAGGCCGAGCACCGCTTCGCAGCACAGCGCCGCGCGCGAGGGCTCCTGGAAGCGGTCCAGGTACAGCCGCGCCAGCTTCAGGTAGGCCGTCACCTTGGCCGTGGGCGTGCCGCCCACCTGCGTCTCGCGGTCCAGGATGGACACCAGCTCCTTCACGTTGTCCTGCGCGAGGAACAGGCGCTCCAGGGCGCGCAGCGTGGCGGCGTGGCCCGGCGTCAGGCGCAGCACTTCCTGGTACGTCTCGATGGCCAGCTCCGGCCGCTTGAGGGCGTCCTCCCAGATGGCGGCGGCCTGGAAGAGCGCGTTGGCGCGCTCCAGCGGGTCCGTGCGGTTGGCGGCCTCCTCGCGCAGCATCTCCACCAGGTTCTCCCACGCGCCCTGCGCCCGGTAGATGCGGGCCAGCGCGCGCAGCGCCGGGAAGTAGCTGGGCGCCAGCATCAGCGCCTCCTGGTACGACGCAATGGCCTCGTTCTCCTGCGACAGCCGCTGCTCGTACAGCTCGCCAATCTTGTAGATGAGCGCCGCGGCCTGGTCGGTGGAGGGTGAGCTCTCCGACTCCGCCCGGTACATGTCCACCAGCTTCGCCCAGCGGCCGTCCTGCGCGTACAGCCGGCCCAGCGCCTTGAGCGCGGGCAGGTACGACGGCGACAGCGCCAGCACGCGCTCGTAGGCGGAGATGGCGCCCGGGCGGTCCTTCAGGTTCTCGTCGAGGATCTCCGCGTTGCGGTGCAGGAGCGACAGCACCTGCTTGGTGTCGCCCGCGAGCGACGCCTCCAGGTCATGCGTCTCCAGCAGCTCCCGGTAGCGGCCCGCGCGCTCGTACAGCCGCGCCAGGTTGCGGATGGTGGGCAGGTGGTCCGACGCCAGGTCGAGGATGCGCTTCATGCACTCGATGGCGTGGTCCAGGTCTCCCAGCCGGTCCTCGTACACGCCCGCCATCTTGTTGAGCGTGGTGATGAGCTGATCCCTGTCCGACGTCTGGAGCAGGTCCTGCTCGAACATCGCCACCAGCTCCGCGAAGCGGCCCTGGCGCTCGTAGAGGCGGGTGAGCGCCTTCTGCGCGGGGAGGTAGCCGGGCTGCAACTGGAGGCAGGAGTTGTAGCGGGAGATGGCGTCTTCCTGCCGACCCAGCCGCTCCTCGAGGATCTCCGCGGCCTTGTACATGCGCGCGGCCTTCTGCTTGGCGTCCTCGGCGGCGGCGACCTCCGCGTCGAAGACGGCGACCAGACCCTCCCAGTTCTGCATCCGGTAGTTCAGCTTGCCCAGACCCGCGAGCGCCGCCGCGTGGCCGGGGATGCGCGCGACGATGGCCTGATATCGCGCCGCCGCGTCCACCTCGCGCTTGAGGACCTCCTCGTACAGCGCGGCCAGGCGCAGGTTGGTGGCCACCAGCTCGCTCTCGTCGTTGAGCGAACCCACGCGCGCCAGCAGCACGTCCGCCAGCTCCTCGTAGCGGCCCTGCGTTTCGTAGATGCCGGCCAGCTCGCTGAGCACCAGCGGCTCATGGGGCGCGGCGTGGCGTGCGTCCAGCAGCGCCGCCAGGGCCTCTTCCTTCTGGCCCAGGCGCTCATGCACCTTGGCGATCTGCAGATAGGCGGGCGCGGCCTGGGAGCCCAGCGCCGTGGCCTCGGCGGTCAGCGCCGCGAGCAGCTCCTCGGTGCGTCCCTCTCGCTCGGCCACATGCTTGAGCGCGGCGAGCAGCAGCGGATCCGAGCGGTCCAGCGCGAAGGCCTCGCGCAGCAGAGCGGCGGCGGGCTCGCGCTGCTTGAGGCGCTCGTCGAGCAGCAGGCCCGCGGAGGTCAGGTAGTGCGCGCGCAGCGACGGCTGCTGCATGGTGGCGGCGAGCAACCGGTAGACTTCCACCAGCGCGGCGGCGTCGTTGCGCGCGGCGTAGACGGACTCGAGCTGCGTGAGCACGACGACGTCCGTGGGCCGCCGCTCCAGGCACTGGCGCAGGCAGGCGCTGGCCTCGTCGTCGCGAGACAGCCGCTCCTGGAGGACGATGCCCTTCTCGAACAGGAGCGCGGCCTGGTGGCGCGCGTCCTCGGTGGCGGCCAGCTCCGCGTCGAGCAGCTGGATGACCATCTGCCAGTTGCCCACGTCCGCGAAGAGTCGCCGCGCGGCGCGGATGTTGACCAGGTACCGGGGCGCCAGCTTGTAAGCGTTCTGGAAGGCGACCGCCGCGTTGCGGGGGTTCTTGAGCGGCTCCTCCCAGAGCAGGCCCACCTCATGGAAGAGCTGGGCGGCCGCGGGACCATCCGTGGTGCTCAGCGTCCGTGCCTCGCGCTCCAGCGAGGCGATGCGCTCGCGGGCCTCGTCTTCCGCACTGGGCGCGGGCGTCGCCTGGGGCGCGGCCTGCACGGACTGCGTCAGCACTTCGGTGGCACTGGGGCCGGACTTCGCGGGCGCCCCTGAAGGCGGAGGAGGGGCGACCGTGACTGGGGGTCGCGGGATGTCGTTGCGCTCGCTCATGGAAGGCCGGCTCCGGGGGCCAGTTCTGAGAGGAGGAGAATGGCCGGGAGCGGTCGTAACACGCGCTTGGCCGGTCCCTCAACTTCCCGTCTTTCCTGGCGATTTGGGTGTCCGGATACCCGGGGAGCAGGCAGGCCCCCGCTCTGGACTCCTGGTGGGCGCCTCGCTTGCGCCCACCGTCTCTTGTCGGCTTCAGGCCCGTGAAGCTCAGAGCCCTTCGCGCAGGTTTTCCTCGGCGATGTGGATCAGCCGGGTCACATGCTTGTGAAGCCAGAGCCCGAAGGGCTGGATTCGACCCGCCGGGGTCTTCTTGGGGAGGTCCTGGATGCCCTCGTCGAAGGAAATGACGGCGTGCTCGCCCGTGGGTGACGTCGTGCGCTGGTCGAAGGCGAAGGACCGGCCGACGTGCCACCCGCCGTGGAACACGAAGAGGTTCTCCAGGTCCTTGTTCTCGGTGGCCTCGACGAGCCCGTCGATGTCGTACACGTCGTCGGCGATCTCCAGGCAGCTCCAACCGCCGCCCGTGACGTTGCCGCAGGGAAACGTGGGCAGGCCGCGGTCCATGGCGTTGTCCACGATCCACGTGACAGTGCCGTACACGCGCTGGAAGTAGTCCCAGCTCGACTCCTTCTTCAGGGGCTTGAGCGCCTTCGCTCCCTCCCAGCTCCCGATGCGGTGCTTGTACTGGCGCTTGAAGATGGACAGCTGCTGGTCGAGGGAGTCCATGCGCTCGGGCTCCTTCTTCACGTCGAGGTGCTCCGCGACGAAGTGCGCCTTGGGGTAGCGGTCGTGGAGGTCCTTCAGCATCGCGATGGCCGTGTCGACGGCCTCGTAGGCGTTCTTGGGCTTCGTGAACGACGGGCCCTTGGGCGCGGAGGGCTTCTTCGGCGCGCCCTTGGGTGCCTTCGGTTCCGGATTGGGATGCGAGGCATCGCGGAGGTCGATGGTCCGCAGGACGAAGCCGACCTTCTCCTTGGCGCGGATGCGCTTCTCCGCCCGCTCGATGGCCGCCTCGTGGCTCTCGGTGGCGGTCTCCTTGTCGTAGCCGTCCATGATGACAGGCCCATCGACCTTCATGGCCCAGAACGTGGAGTCGCCCTGGATGTATTCGCGAATGACCACGCGCTTCTTCGTCGCGTTCCACGGGTTGGCGTCGCGGAATCCGAGCGTGCGATAGCGGGCCACCAGGGCTTCGCCCGTCGTTGCGTCGAGGAGCGAGACGTTGAAGGCGCCGTTGATGGTGCCGCGTCGGACCACGGCCTGGGCTCCTCGTACTTCCACGTCGACGAAGAGCAACGACATGGGCTTGAAGAGCGTGAATCGCGCCTGCACGGGCGAGCTGAGCTTCAACGCCTCGGGCTGATTCTTGGAGAGGGTTCCGTCGCTCCAGACCCGCAGCTCACCACCCGCAGAGTAGAGCCAGACCTCGCCCTTCAGTGAAAGCTGGGGGTCGGAGTACCAGATGGCCTCGCCATTGTTGAGCTTCTGCAGGTGCTTCCAGTTGGGCATGGGCGATTGTTCGCACGGGACGAGGGAGGGGTAAACGGGTGAGTTGACTCGCGAGGGGGGCGCTCAAGTCCCCGTGGATTTCGGAAGGACCGCTTCTTCGATTCGCCGCATGAAGTCGTTCAGGTGCCGGGCCATCACGGTGACCTGGGGCGGTTCAATCATCGTCTGGTGATTGCCGGGGACGCCGATGAGTTCCAGTCCGCCTTTGACGAGTTCCTGCCACGGCCGCTCGGGGTGTCGAGGGTGTGGCGGGACGTACTCCTGGGCGCGCAGGTAGATGGCGGTGCCCTCGGTGGGCGACGGCTCGTAGCTGAACAGCGCGCGCATATGGGCCTTCCAGACGGAGAGGAAGACCTGGAGGTCCACGAGGGAGAACGAGTCGGGTACCACGGCGCCGTCGCGGGCGCGTCGCAGCACCTCGAGCATCTGGGCCTGCGGGTCCAGTCCGCGCAGGAGGGAGATGAGCGCCTCCGACGAGTCACCGAACGTGGCGGCGAGCAGCTCCGCGTCGTCCTCGAAGCGCTTGGGGAGCTGACCTGGCCCTGGCGTGTCGAGGAACACGAGCAGCGAGGGTGGGACTCCCAGACGCCGCAGGGTCTGCGCCATGTCGTAGACGATGGTGCCGCCCATCGACAGGCCCACGAGGTAGTACGGCGGGCGCGGACGCAGTTGGAGCAGGGCGTTCAGGTGGACGGAGGCGAGCTGCTCGATGGTCTGCAGTGGCTCGCATTCGCCATTCACGCCCGGGGCCTGGAAGCCGTAGACGGAGCGCTCCGGACCGAGCGCGCGCACGAGGTCCTGGTAGCAGAAGACGGTTCCGCCAATCGGGTGCATGCACAGGAGTGGCGGGAGGTCGTCGCGTCCGCGTTGGAGCAAGACGATACCGTCGGGAAGCGCGGGCGCGGTGTCGAGTTCACCGGGCGTCAGCTTGTCTTGAACCCAGGAGGCGAGCGCCGCCACGGTGGGACTCTGGAAGAGGACCTGGAGCGGGACCTTGAAGCCGAAGCGCTCGGACAGCTTCGCGACGAGCTGTGCGGCGAGCAGCGAGTGTCCACCCAGGTCGAAGAAGCTCGCCGTCACGCTGATGGACTCGCGGCCGAGGACCTGCGCCCACAGGGATGCGATGTCCTCCTCCAGCGGCGTGCGCGGCGCCACGCGTGCATTCGAGTCATCCCCTGCAGCGGAGGGTCGGGGCAGCGCACGGTGGTCGACCTTGCCGTTCGCCGTGAGCGGGAGTGACGGGAGGACCACGAAGTCGGAGGGGACCATGTGCGAAGGGAGGGTCCCCTGGAGGAAGGTGCGAAGAACCGTGGACGTCAGCTCCAACTCTGTCGCGACGTAGCCGACAAGGCGCCTGTCTCCCGGCGTGTCTTCGCGCACAAGGACGATGGCATCGCGCACGTCGGGGTGTGAGCGGAGCGCGGACTCGACTTCGCCAAGCTCGATGCGGAAGCCGCGCAGCTTCACCTGGTTGTCGCGGCGACCGATGAAGTCGAGAGCGCCGTCGTGGCGAAGGCGGACGAGGTCACCGGTGCGGTAGAGGCGCGCGCCGGGAGCCGAGCTGAAGGGATGGGGGATGAATCGTTCGGCGGTGAGGTCGGCCCTGTCCCAGTAGCCCCAGGCGAGGCCATCGCCACCGACGAAGAGTTCCCCGGTGACGCCCGTGGGGACAGGCCGCAAATGCACGTCGAGCACATAGGCGGTGCTGTTGGCGATGGGCCTGCCGATGGGAACGGAGAGCTCGTGGTGGAGGAGGACAGGGTGCCAGGAGCTGAAGGTGGTGTTCTCGGTAGGGCCGTAGACGTGGAGGAGACGCTGAGGAGGCCCGAGAGAGAGGACGCGGTTGACGCAGGAGGTGTCCGCGTTCTCGCCGCCGAAGAGGAGGAAGCGGAGACGGGAGAAGGCGGAGGGCTCGGAGCGCGAGACGAGGTTGAAGAGAGCGGTGGTGAGGAAGAGGGCGGAGATGCGCTCGTCGAGGAGACGGCGGGAGAGGATGGAGGGGTCGATGACGTCATCCTTGTCGAGGATGACGAGGGAGGAGCCGTTGAGGAGGGCGCCCCAGATTTCGAAGGTAGAGGCGTCGAAGGCGACAGTGGCGGCCTGGGCGACGCGGTCATCATGTCCGAGCTGGACGTAGTCGGAGTCGAGGACGAGTCGAAGGACGGCGCGGTGGGGAATGCAGACACCCTTGGGGCGACCCGTCGAGCCCGAGGTGTAGGTGACGTAAGCGAGATCGTCGGGCCCCATGTCGTGAGTGAGCCGAGGAAGCTCGTCATCGGAGACAGGTGGCAGGGCATCGATGCACAGCGGCTCGATGTCACCGTGGGGAACGCGCACGGACAGCGAGGTCTGCGTGACGATGCGCTGGACCTGTGAGTCGCGAGCCATGAAGTCGAGGCGCTCGGAAGGGTAGTCAGGGTCGAGCGGGACGTAGGCGCCGCCTGCCTTGAGTATGGCGAGCAGCGTGACGATCAACTCGGGAGAGCGGGGCAGGCAGACTCCGACCTGGGGACGTGCTCTGTCGACCCCCTGCGCACGGAGGATGCGCGCGAGTCGAGTGGAGCGCATGTCGAGTTCGCCATACGAGAGCGAGTCGGAGCCGTGCTGCACGGCGATGGCGTCGGGACGCAGCGCGGCCTGGGTGGCGAATCGCTCGACGATGGACGAATGGGCCGGATACGGCCGGCCGGTGTCGTTCCATTCGACGAGCCACTGGCGACGCTCGTCGGTTGAGAGCAGCTCCAGGGAGTGGATGGAGGCGTGCGGAGTCCGGACGACCTGCTCCATCAAGCCGCGGAGATGGTCCACCATGCGCGAGATGGTCGCGGGCGTGAAGAGCGCGGTGGCGAACTCGAAGACACCGTTGAGTCCGTGAGGCGTCTCTTCCAACGACAGGGTGAGATCGAACTTCGACGTGCGCGGGTGCAACTCCAGGGTATCGACCACAAGTCCCGGGAGCTGAAGCTGTCCAGCCGGAGCATTCTGGAGAGCGAACATGACCTGGACGAGAGGGCCATGGCTCAAGGAGCGCTGGACGTGGAGTTCCTCGACGAGCTTCTCGAAAGGAAGCTCCTGGTGGGAGTAGGCACCGAGGCAGGAGTCGCGAGTGCGAAGGAGGACGTCGAGGAAGGAAGGGTTGCCGGAGAGGCGAGCGGGGAGAGGGAGTGTGTTGACGAAGAATCCGATGAGGGATTCGAGCTGAGGACGGGTGCGGTTGGCGATGGGAGAGCCGACGAGGAAGTCGAGCTGGCCGGAGTAGCGGGAGAGGAGGAGCTGGAAGGAGGAGAGCAGTGCCATGAAGAGGGTGGCACCGTGGAGACGGGAGAGGGAGTCGAGGGAGTCGCGAAGGTGGAGGGGAAGGGAGAAGCGGTGAGTGGAGCCCTCGAAGGATTGAAGAGAGGGACGAGGAAAGTCAGTGGGAAGAGAGAGGACGTGAGGGACGCCGTCGAGGAGGCGAGTCCAGAAGGAGAGCTGGGAGGAGAGGGTGTCGCCAGAGAGCCAATGACGCTGCCAGGAGGAGAAGTCGGCGTACTGGATGGAGAGAGGGGGAAGGGGTGAGGCCACGCCCTGAAGGCGAGCGAGGTACTCGGCGGAGAGCTCCTGGTAGAGGACGCCGAAGGACCAGCCGTCGGAGATGATGTGGTGGAGGTTGAGCAGCAGCAGATGCCGCTGAGGCGCGAGGAGGAAGAGACGCGCACGGAAGAGAGGACCGAGGGCGAGGTTGAAGGGAGCCTCGGCATCGAGCTGGAGGAGGCGAAGGGCTTCGTCGTCGGGGCTGGGAGCGGCCGAGAGGTCGATGAGTCCCCAGTCGAAGTCGGGAGCATCGGAGATGCGTTGGGAAGGCTCGCCGTCGCCCGGGAAGCGAGTGCGGAGAGCCTCGTGACGAAGGACGAGCGCGCGGAGGCTGTCGTGGAGTGCTGAGACGTCGAGAGCACCCTCCAGACGAAGCGCGAAGGGCATGTTGTAGACGGCCTGCTGCTCATGGAACTGGTTGAGGAACCAGAGGCGCTCCTGCGCGAAGGAGAGCGGCAGCGGTGCATCCCTGCTCACCGTCGAAATGAGCGAGGTGTTCTGAACCGTCTGCGCTGATTGGAGGCGCTGATCCACGGCCTGTGCGAAGGACTCGATGGTCGGTGCTTCGAAGAGCATCCGCACGGCCAGCGGAACACCGAGACGTTCCTGGCTCCGCGAGATGATCTGCGTGGCGAGCAATGAATGCCCACCGAGGTCGAAGAAGGTCGCGGTGACGCTGACCTTGTCGAGCTGAAGCACCACTGCCCAGATGACTGCGAGCTGCGACTCCAGCTCCGTGCGTGGAGCGACGAACGCCTCACCGTCGACGCGATTCGCCTCGGGCGCGGGGAGTGCGCGGTGGTCGATCTTCCCGTTGGGCGTGAGGGGCAGCGCGGCGAGGACGATGACCGTCGAGGGAACCATGTGGCTGGGAAGTTGTTTCCCCAGGTGCTCGCGCAATACGGAGCCGGCGAGCTCCGTCGCGACGTAGGCGACCAGTCGCTTGTCACCCGGCGAGTCCTCCCGCACGAGTACGACGGCGTCGCGCACGTCGGGGTGAGCCCGGATGGCGGACTCGACTTCACCCAGCTCGATGCGGAAGCCACGCAGCTTCACCTGGTTGTCGCGGCGGCCGATGAAGTCGAGAGCACCGTCAGTGCGAAGCCGGACGAGGTCACCGGTGCGGTAGAGGCGAGCGCCGGGAGCCGAGCTGAAGGGATGGGGAATGAAGCGCTCGGCGGTGAGGTCGGGCTTGTTCCAGTAGCCCCAGGCGAGGCCATCGCCACCGACGAAGAGTTCCCCAGTGACGCCCATGGGCACGGGCTGCAAATGCACGTCGAGCACATAGGCGGTGCTGTTGGCGATGGGCCTGCCGATGGGGACGGAGAGTTCCTGGTGGCAGAGGGTGGGGTGCCAGGTGCTGGCGGTGGTGTTTTCGGTGGGGCCGTAGCCGTTGACCAGTCGCTGAGGAGGCCCGGAGGAGAGGACGCGGTTGATGCAGGAGGGGTCCGCGTTCTCACCGCCGATGAGGACGAAGCGGAGGCGAGAGAAGGCGGAAGGCTCGGAGCGGGAGACGAGGTTGAAGAGAGAAGTGGTGAGGACGAGGGCGGAGATGCGCTCGTCGCGGAGACGACGGGCGAGGACAGCCGGGTCGATGACGTCATCCTTCTCAAGGATGACAAGGGCGGCGCCATTGAGGAGGGCGCCCCAGATTTCGAAGGTGGAGGCGTCGAAGGCGACGGTGGCGGCCTGGGCGACGCGGTCGTCGGGCCCGAGTTGAACGTCATTGGAGTTGAGGACGAGGCGGAGGACGCCTCGGTGGGGGATGCAGACACCCTTGGGTCTACCCGTCGAACCCGAGGTGTAGAGGATGTGCGCCAGGTCATCTGGACCGAGGTCGCACTCCAACGGCGCCTTGCCGTTCGCACTCAGCGCTTCGCGAAGCAGGTCAAGACTCAGGAGTCGCCAATCACCCGAAGGCACGCTCTCTCTGAGCGACTCGTGAGTGATGACGGCGACGACTTGTGCGTCGCGAGCCATGAAGTCGAGACGCTCGGAGGGGTAATCCGGGTCGAGCGGGACGTAGGCGCCGCCCGCCTTGAGGATGGCGAGCAGCGTGACAATCAGCTCGGGAGAGCGAGGCAGGCAGACCCCGACCTGAGGACGCGCCCTGCCAATTCCGTGAGCACGAAGGATGCGAGCGAGCTGGTTCGAGCGAGCATCCAGCTCGCCGTACGAGAGCGAGTCGGAGCCGTACTGCACGGCGATGGTGTCGGGACGCAGCGCGGCCTGGGTGGCGAAGCATTCGACGATGGACGAGTGGGCCGGATACGGCCGGCCGGTGTCGTTCCATTCGACGAGCCACTGGCGACGCTCGTCGGCGGAGAGCAGGTCCAGTGAGTGGATGGAGACGTGCGGAGTCCGGACGACCTGCTCCATCAGCCTGCGAAGGTGGTCCGCCATGCGCGCGACGGTGGCTGGCGCGAAGAGCGCGGTGGCGAACTCGAAAACGCCGTGAAGGCCATCCGGCGACTCCTCCAAAGAGAGCGTGAGGTCGAACTTGGAAGTGTGGGGATGGAGTTCGACGTGTTCGACGCTGAGCCCCGGGAAGGACGGCGGTGCACCGGGCGCGTTCTGGAGAGCGAACATGACCTGGACGAGAGGGCCATGGCTCAGGGAGCGCTGGACGTGGAGTTCCTCGACGAGCTTCTCGAAGGGAAGCTCCTGGTGGGAGTAGGCACCAAGGCAGGAGTCGCGAGTGCGGAGGAGGACGTCGAGGAAGGAAGGGTTGCCGGAGAGGCGAGCGGGGAGAGGGAGAGTGTTGACGAAGAATCCGATGAGGGATTCGAGCTGAGGACGGGTGCGGTTGGCGATGGGAGAGCCGACGAGGAAGTCGAGCTGGCCGGAGTAGCGGGAGAGGAGGAGCTGGAAGGAGGAGAGCAGTGCCATGAAGAGGGTGGCACCGTGGAGACGGGAGAGGGAGTCGAGGGAGTCGCGAAGGAGGAGGGGAAGAGAGAAGCGGTGAGTGGAGCCCTCGAAGGATTGGAGAGAGGGACGAGGAAAGTCAGAGGGAAGAGAGAGGACGTGAGGGACGCCGTCGAGGAGACGAGTCCAGAAGGAGAGCTGGGAGGAGAGGGTGTCGCCGGAGAGCCAGTGACGCTGCCAGGAGGAGAAGTCGGCGTACTGGATGGAGAGAGGGGCGAGGGAGGAGGCCACGCCCTGGAGGCGAGCGAGGTACTCGGCGGAGAGCTCCTGGTAGAGGACGCCGAAGGACCAGCCGTCGGAGATGATGTGGTGGAGGTTGAGCAGCAGCAGATGCCGCTGAGGCGCGAGGAGGAAGAGGCGCGCGCGGAAGAGAGGACCGAGGGCGAGGTTGAAGGGAGCCTCGGCATCGAGCTGGAGGAGGCGAAGGGCTTCGTCGTCGGGGTTGGGAGAGGACGAGAGGTCGACGAGTTCCCAGTCGAAGTCGAGGGAGTCGGAGATGTGCTGAGAGGGAACGCCGTCGCCGGGGAAGTGAGTGCGGAGGGACTCGTGCCGAAGGACGAGCGCGCGGAGGCTGTCGTGGAGTGCGGCGACGTCAAGAGCGCCCTCCAGACGCAGCGCGAAGGGCATGTTGTAGACGGCCTGCTGCTCATGAAGCTGGCTGAGGAACCAGAGACGCTCCTGCGCGAAGGAGAGCGGCAGCGGCGCGTCTCTGCTCACCGTCGGGGCGAGGGCCACGTCTGTCGGAGCAGGAACGGCGTTTCGGCGCTGCTCGACGACGCGAGCAAGGGCCTCGATGGAGGGCGCCTCGAATAGCGCGCGAACGGGAATCAGCGTGCCCAGGTGCTCCTGGATGCGAGAGATGACCTGGGTGGCGAGCAAGGAGTGCCCGCCCAGGTCGAAGAAGTTCGCGGTGACGCTGACGCTGTCGAGCTGAAGCACAGCGCCCCAGATGGCCGCGAGCCGCGACTCCAGCTCCGTGCGCGGAGCGACGAACGAGTCCGTCTCCAACGCTCCGAACTCAGGCGCCGGCAATGCGCGCCGATCCACCTTGCCATTGGGTGTGAGTGGAAGCGCGTCGAGGACGACGACCGCCGAGGGCACCATGTAGCTGGGAAGCTGTTGTCCCAGGTGCTCACGCAACAGTGTCCCGGAGCTTCGCGTCACGACGTATGCGACCAGTCGCTTGTCACCCGGCGAGTCCTCTCGCACGAGCACGACGGCGTCGCGCACGGCGGGATGGGCACGCAGCGCGGCCTCGACCTCACCCAGTTCGATGCGGAATCCGCGCAGCTTCACCTGGTTGTCGCGGCGGCCAATGAAGTCCAGCTCTCCGTCCTGACGGAAGCGAACGAGGTCGCCCGTGCGATAGAGGCGCGCGCCCGGAGTCGTGCTGAAGGGATGGGGAATGAAGCGCTCGGCGGTGAGGTCGGGTCTGTCCCAATAGCCCCAGGCGAGGCCGTCGCCTCCGACGAACAGCTCACCCGCGACACCCCGAGGAACAGGTTGCAGATTCGCATCGAGCACATAGGCGGTGCTGTTGGAGACAGGCCTTCCAATGGGGACCGACAGCTCGGTGGAGGGCTGGGCCTGATACCAGGTGCTGTACGTGGTGTTCTCGGTGGGGCCGTAGCCGTTCACCAATGCGACCGGTGCTCCGTGTGTGAGCACGCGTTGAACAGTCGTTGCGTCGGCGGCCTCTCCTCCGAAGATGACCCAGCGCAACCCCGCGAACGCATCAGGGTGCGTGCGCGCGGTGTGGTGGAAGATGGCGGTCGCGACGACCAGCGCGGAGATGCGCTCCTCCCGCAGGTGGCGCGCGAAGACGTCGGGCTGGATGACCTCGTCCTTGTCGAAGATGACGAGCGCGGCGCCATTGAGCAGCGCACCCCAGATCTCCAAGGTGGAGAGGTCGAACGTCACCGTGGTCACCTGGGCGACCCGGTCGTCTGGCCCCAGGCGGACCTGGTCCGGGTCGAGCGCCATGCGAACCACACCCCGGTGTGGAATGCAGACACCCTTGGGACGCCCCGTGGACCCGGAGGTGTAGATGATGTGCGCCAGGTCATCGGCGGTGCTGTCATCCACCCACGGAGTTGACGCCGAACCCTCCAGCGCATCCCCGAGCCGATCCAGGTTCACCACGTGCCACGGTCCCTCGGGAAGCCGCGTGCTCAGCGCATCGTGAGAGACGATGGCCGCGAGTCGGGCGTCATGGGCCATGAAGGCCAGTCGCTCCGTGGGGTGCTCGGGGTCGAGCGGAACGTACGCTCCGCCGGCCTTGAGACTCGCGAGGAACGCGACGATGAGCTCCGGGGACCGAGGCAGGCACACGCCCACCTGCGGATGCCGGCGGTTGACGCCCTGGGCTCGCAGTACCTGGGCCAGCGCATTGGCGCGCGAATCGAGCTGGGCATAGGTGAGCGCGCGCTCTCCCTGTCGAACCGCCACGGCTTCGGGCCGCAGCGCCACCTGTGCATTGAAGAGGCGCACGAGAGACGACTCGGACGGGTAGGCGCGCGCCGTGTGGTTCCAGTCGATGAGCCACTGGCGTTGCTCGTCGTCGGAGAGGATCGGCACTTGTCCGCAAGGACGCTCGGGTTCCCGGACGAACGCCTCGACGAGTCGCACGAAGTGCTCCGCCATCCGTTCGATGGTGTGCGGAGCGAACAGCGCGGTGGAGTACTCGATGGAGCCCCGGAGTCCCTCGGGGGATTCCTCCAGCGCGAGGAACAGCTCGAACCGCGACGTCCGTGTCTCCAGATCCAGCGGAGCGACCTGGAGCCCTGGAAGCTGAAGCTGTCCCCCGGGAGCGTTCTGGAGCGCGAATAGGACCTGGACCAACGGACTGCGTCCGGGCTCGCGCTCGACGTGGAGTTCCTCGACGAGCTTCTCGAAGGGAAGCTCCTGGTGGGAGTAGGCGCCTAGGCAGGAGTCGCGAGTGCGAAGGAGGACGTCGAGGAAGGAAGGGTTGCCGGAGAGGCGAGCGGGGAGAGGGAGGGTGTTGACGAAGAATCCGATGAGGGATTCGAGCTGAGGACGGGTGCGGTTGGCGATGGGAGAGCCGACGAGGAAGTCGAGCTGGCCGGAGTAGCGGGAGAGGAGGAGCTGGAAGGAGGAGAGCAGTGCCATGAAGAGGGTGGCACCGTGGAGACGGGAGAGGGAGTCGAGGGAGTCGCGAAGGTGGAGGGGAAGAGAGAAGCGGTGAGTGGAGCCCTCGAAGGATTGGAGAGAGGGACGAGGAAAGTCAGAGGGAAGAGAGAGGACGTGAGGGACGCCGTCGAGGAGGCGAGTCCAGAAGGAGAGCTGGGAGGAGAGGGTGTCGCCGGAGAGCCAGTGACGCTGCCAGGAGGAGAAGTCGGCGTACTGGATGGAGAGAGGGGCGAGGGAGGAGGCCACACCCTGGAGTCGAGCGAGGTACTCGGCGGAGAGTTCCTGGTAGAGGACGCCGAAGGACCAGCCGTCGGCGATGATGTGGTGGAGGTTGAGCAGCAACAGATGCTCATGTTCGTGAGCAGCGGTCGTCACCAGCAGCGCTCGAAAGAGCGGACCACGTGCGAGGTCGAACGGACGTTCCGCCGCGGCACGCAGCAGGGCGTGGGCCTGTTCGACTGAACTCACGGCGCTCCGCTCCAACCGCACGGACACGGACTCCGCCACGAGTTGCACGGGAGCGCCTTCGCCCGGGAAGGTCGTGCGCAGGGACTCGTGACGGTCAACGAGTGCCTGGAGGCTTTGCTCCAGGGCCGTGACGTCGAGAGCCCCCTCCAACCGGAACGCCATGGGCAGGGAGTAGACGGCCGTGTCCGGCATCCACCGGTCGAGGAACCACAGGCGCTGCTGCGCGAACGATGGGCTCAGGCGCGCCTCGCCCTGGGCGGGTCGGATGAGGTCCTCGGAGAACGCGCTCGTGGTCTCCTCAAGATTGGCGCACAGCTCGCGAAGGACGGGCCTATCGAAGAGCGCACGCAGCGGAAGGTGGAACCGTGTCTCCTCGCGCATCCGGGTGATGACCTGCGTGGCGAGCAGCGAGTGGCCCCCCAGGTCGAAGAAGTTCGCGGTGGCGCTCACGGCGTCCATGCCCAGCACCTCCGCCCAGATGCGCGCGACGGCGGTCTCCAGGGCCGACTCCGGCGCGATGAAGTCCTCGGAGTGCGCCTGGGGTGTGGGCAGCAACGCGCGGTCCACCTTGCCGTTGGGCGTGAGTGGCAGTGCGTCCAGCACCACGATGGCGGCGGGCACCATGTACCCGGGGAGCAGGCGTTGCACGTGCTCGCGCAGCTCGACGGAGGACGCTCGCGCGACGACGTACGCGACCAGCCTCCGGTCTCCCGGTAAGTCCTCTCGCACGAGCGCGAGGGCCTCCAGCACGGAGGAATGCTGGCGCAGCGCACTCTCCACTTCCCCCAGCTCGATTCGGAAGCCACGCAGCTTCACCTGGTGGTCGCGACGGCCGATGAACTCCATGACTCCATCGACGCGCCGCCGCACCAGATCTCCGGTGCGGTACATCCGCCCACCGGGCGTATCGCTCCAGGGGTCGGGCAGGAAGCGCTCTCCCGTCAGGTCCGCGCGCTCCCAGTATCCCCACGCGAGGCCCAAGCCCCCCGTGTACAGCTCACCCACGGTTCCGACGGGAACGGGCCGCAGCGCCTCGTCCAGTACATACATCCGCGTCCCGGAGATGGCGCGGCCAATGGCGACGGCCGTGGTGTCATCTGTCTCCAGTGCTCCGCGCATCGGGTGGAAGCTGGTGAACGTCGTGTTCTCGGTGGGCCCGTAGAAGTTGACCAGCCGGATGTGCGGAAGCTGCTCCAGCGCCTTGCGCGCATGGGGCACGGAGAGGACCTCGCCTCCCGTGAGCAGCTCGCGCACGCGGCCCATTCCAGGCAGGCCCAGCTCGACGAGTTGATGGAAGAGGCCCGTCGTCACCCAGACCACCGTCACTCCCTGCGCCTCCAGGAAGGGACCCAGCTCGTCCAGCCCCGCGGCGCCCTGGGTGAACACGGCGAGCCGCGCGCCATTGAGGAGCGCTCCCCAGATTTCAAAGGTCGACGCATCGAAGGCCACGGGCGCGAGCTGCAGCAGCACGTCGTCGGGGCCCACGTCCACGTAGTTGGCGCCCAGCACCAGCCGCAACACGCCCCGGTGGGGAACACAGACGCCCTTGGGTTTGCCCGTGGAGCCCGATGTGAAGACCACGTAGGCGAGGTCGTCCGGGCAGACCTCCCGCTTGGGCGGATGCGCGGGAAGCGCGTCCAGCTCCGCCTCCAGTGCGTCCAGGCACAGCGTGGGCACACCGCCCGACGGCAGGCGGGAGCGCAGGCCCGTCTGCGTGACGATGGCGTGGACCCCCGCGTCCTCCGCCATCAACCGCAGTCGCTCGGACGGGTAGTCGGGATCGAGCGGAACGTAGGCGCCGCCCGCCTTGACGATGGCGAGGAGGGTGACCAGCAGCTCCGCCGAGCGCGGGAGACAGACGCCCACCTGGGGATGCTCTCGACCGATGCCCTGGGCGCGCAGGCGCCACGCGAGCTGGTTCGCCCGCGCGTCGAGTCCCGCATACGTCAGGCTCACGCTGTCGCTGCTGACCGCGACAGCGTGAGGACGCAGCGCTACCTGGGCTTCGAAGGCGTCCGCGATGTTGGAGGGAAGAGAAGCCGGAGAGGGAGCCGACAAGGAGAGGGCGTCGAGCATGTCAACGCGTCGCCCTCACAGGATGAGAAAGCGACGGCTGCCGCGGGGGGCACGGCAGCCGATGAGACGGGGCGGAACGCGTGAGTCATATCTAGGAGGCTTGCCGAGACATGCGCAAGATTGGCTGGTCCTCCCCGCCCTGATGAGGCGGATCTCCGTTGAGTTGTGTTTCAGTTTATTACGGGTGACTCGTCGGGTCCGCCGGGTTCGTGCCAGCGGAGCGCTCGTCGCCATCGCGGAAGCCGTCGAGGTCCCGGTCGATGCCGATGCGCGTTCCCGAGCCCGGGGGCACGCACGTGTACGTCAGCACGCCGTTGCTCGCCGTGGTGGCGGCGCGAAGGTTTGCGTCCGACACTCCTGGCAGACCCTGTCGGTCGACGATGAACTGACCTCCTCCCACGTAGAGGAAGCCCGCATCGTGCGGGCCCACCCGGCCCTTGGCGACCAGGTCGCACTCGCCCGCGTTCGCTCGCGCCACCAGCAGGTTGATGCGCGGCCCCACCACGGCGGCCTGGGCTGCCGTCAGCGTCACCTGCTGGCCGACGATGGGCGCCAGGTTCGTGTCGAAGACGAAGATGAACTGCTCCATGTTCTTCTTCGCCGCGACGCCCTCCGGCGTATCCGGGATGCCCACCGAGTTGAAGATGGGGTGGAAGTCGAAGCCGCTGTTGAACGTGAAGAGGGTGGGGACGGTGCCGTCGCTGTTGAAGCCGAAGCCGCGCACCTGGTCTCCCATGAAGGGATCCACGGGCAGGTTGCCCGTGGCGAAGGGCGCGCCGAACATTCCGACCTTCTGGTACGCGTTGCGCAGGTGCGGCACCTTGGGAAACTGCGGCACCACGTCGAACGACGACCGACCGTCCGTGCCGAAGAAGCCCTTGAAGACACCTTCGCCAGGGTTCGCGTTGGGGTCGAGCGTGTGGCACGAGCCGCAGGGCCCGTGGAAGAACGTCGTCGTGTTCAGGAAGAAGTCCCGGCCCGCCTGCTGCGTGGTCGTGAGGGAGTTGTCCAGCTTGCGGATGGGGTTGGGCGGATAGACGACCTGGAGCGCGAAGTCGGTGAACTTCTGGAGCTGCTGCGGCGTGAGCTGGGCGTTGCGGCCCAACAGGTCCATGAAGGCCGGGTTGAACTGCTTGAAGGCCTCCGACTCATTGAAGGAGCCGTTGTTGGGCTGGGCGTTCGCCGCGCTGTCTCCGCCGTTGCGGTCTCCTCGCCAGTGCATGGGGCCGTGGTTGGCCATGCCTCGGAGGCTCTGCGTCGTCATCGGGCCCTTCAGCGGGTGGAAGGCCGTGCTCTGGCCGAACGTCGGATCGCTGCCGAACTCGGGCATGATGGGGACGACGGGGCTGGGGTTGTTCTTCACCGCGCCGTCCGGGTTGCCCAGGTCCCAGGCCAGGCTGTCGAAGTCGCCGAAGATGTGGCAGCTGGCGCACGAGGAGTCGCCGTGGCTGGAGCTGTTCCGGGCGTCGTAGAGGAACGGACGGCCCTCCACCACGCTCGCGGGCTCCGGGTTGTACATGGGCAGGTGGGCGATCTCCTGGCGCGTCGTCGTGTTGATGACGGAGATGGCGTTGTCGAAGCGGGTGAGCACGTAGAGCCGCCGCCGCGCCTCGTCCAGCACCAGCCCCGTGGGGCCGCCGCCGGTGAGCTGAATCTGGTTCGCGGCGTTCGGCACGAAGGTGTCCGCCTCCAGCGCCGCGGTGGAGTAGACGCCCAGCTTCGAGGAGCCGAAGGCCGTGACGAACAGCGTGGCGCCGTCGGAGGTCACCGCCATGCCCAGCGGCTGCGCGAGGCTCTTCTCGCTCTCCGGATTGGGCGTGGGCGCGCAGCAGGTGCCGTAGTTGATGTGCTTGTTGAGGTGGCGCGGCGTGACGCTGGTGGGGCCGAGCACGGTGATGCGGCTCTCGTGGATGTGGCCGCGCAGCGTGGTGTTGGCGAAGGTGCCGGGCCCCTCGAAGCGCAGGTCATTCCGGGCCTCGGTGTTGCTGACGTACACCTTCCCGTTGGCGGGGTTGACCACCATGTTGAACAGGATGGTGCCCACGCCGGCGTAGACGCTCCCGCTGCCGGTGAGCGGCGCGGGCGGGTTGGAGGTGGCGTCGATGGCGAAGACGTCCTTGTCCGGCAGGGACAGGCGCACCTGCGGCGTCCACGAGCGGTT
Organism: Myxococcus sp. CA039A; assembly: GCF_013336645.1. Lineage (NCBI taxonomy): Bacteria > Pseudomonadati > Myxococcota > Myxococcia > Myxococcales > Myxococcaceae > Myxococcus > Myxococcus sp. CA039A. The sequence continues at coordinate 27,616 of NZ_JABUMQ010000016.1, forward strand.
CACCACGTCCACCCAGTCCTGCCCGTTGTACTTGACGATGACGGAGACCTCCGGGGCGGGGACGCCCGCGAAGTTGGTGTTGGGGCTCGGAACGCCGCCCGCGGCTTCGCCACCGTTGGGAATGGCCGCCTCGTGCAGCACCGTGGTGCGATTGCCGGAGTGGAAGGCCGCCGCGTACACCCGCGAGCCGTCGGGCGTCGTCGCCAGGGCCCGGGGCGTGTCGGAGAACAGCGACAGGATGGTGAGCGGCGTGCCACCCAGCGAGCTGCCCAGGTGGTCCGAGTCGAAGACCCAGACGTCGGCCCGGCCCACGCCCGGCGTGGTGAGCTGGGGGTCGAACGGCGCGTTCTGTCCGCGATGCGCCGCGGTGATGAACGCGCGCCGCCGGCCCGGGCCCGCGAAGACCAGGTCGCGAGGCTCGTCACCCACGAGCAGCGTGCGCGTCACGATGCCGCTGTTTCCCTCACCGTCCACGCGGACGATGCTGACGCTGTCAGACAGGTGGTTGACGACCCAGACCTCGTCGTTCGTCCTCGCGGCGACGGCCACGGGCTCCAGGCCCACCGGCACCGAGCCCCGGTGGCTGAGGCCACTGTTGCCGACGCGGAAGATCTCCAGGCGGTTGTCCGGAGTGTTGACGGCGAACAGCAGCCTTCCGTCAGGGGAGAGGGCCAGGGGCCGCACCTGTCCGCTTTCGAAGAGCGTGAAGGGCGCCGCCACGGCTTCGCGGCTTGAAAAGACTCCCGCCAGCAGCAACGTCAAGACAACGCTTCTCAGCGAACCAGCTCGAACGGCAGTGCACCGGGGTTTCACATCATCCTCCAGGGGAGAGGGACTCTTCCCTCCCTCCGTCGAGGGAGTGACGGTTGGAAGGGAATGCGGAATCTTCCGTGGATACGGTGTGAACCGTAAATACTGGCATTCGCTTTCGTGGAAATGCCCGTGACGGTGACGCAGTCTCATGGGTCTGGAGTGTCCGGACCTACCCATGGCATGTCCGGACGGAGCGAATTTTTACAGGAGTGTGAGCCGATGGCCTGGAAGATGCCCGAGGAACCCTATGTCGACGCGGAGCCTGGCTCCGCGCTGGAGACCGTCATCGTTCCGCGCACGCGGGACCTGGGGGATGGCTTCGAGGTGCGCCGGGCGCTGCCGTCGTCGCGGCGGCGGATGGTGGGCCCGTTCATCTTCCTGGACCAGATGGGGCCCTCGGTGCTCCAGGCGGGCAAGGGGCTCGACGTGCGGCCCCATCCGCACATTGGCCTGGCCACGGTGACGTATCTGTTCGATGGCGAGGTCCTGCACCGGGACTCGCTGGGCGTGGTGCAGACCATCCGGCCCGGCGCGGTGAACTGGATGGTGGCGGGACGCGGCATCGTCCACTCGGAGCGCACGCCGCCGGAGGCGCGCGTGAAGGCGAACCGGCTGTTCGGCATCCAGTTCTGGGTGGCGCTGCCCGGCAAGCACGAGGAGGTCGCGCCGTCCTTCGTACACACGCCGGTGGAGGCGCTTCCGGTCATCCAGGACCACGGCCTGGAGCTGAGGCTCATCGCAGGCGAGCTCTTCGGCGAGCGTTCTCCGGCGAAGACGCAGTCAGAGCTGTTCTACGCGGACGTGAAGCTCGACGTGGGCACCCGGCTTCCCGTGCCGTCCGTGCATGAGGAGCGGGGCCTGTTCATCGCGGAGGGGCAGGTGGAGGTCGGCGGCGAGAGCTTCGGTCCCGGTCAGCTCCTGGTGCTGCGTCCGGGCGCGGACGTCGTCGCCCGGGGCGGCGGGGCCACGCGCTCGCGCTTGTTGCTCTTTGGCGGCGAGCCCATGGATGGGCCGCGTCACATCTGGTGGAACTTCGTCTCCAGCTCGAAGGAGCGCATCGAGCAGGCCAAGGAAGACTGGCTCGCGGGGCGCATCGGCCAGGTCCCGGGTGAGACGGAATTCATTCCGCTCCCGGAGCCCGAGCCAAACGTGCCCCGCTATCCCTGACACGCCCGCAAGGTTGATTGAGACAGCCCCGCAGGAGGTCCTTCTGCGGGGAGTGTCTGTGTGCCCCGAGGCAGCTCAATCCTTGTGCAAACACTCTCCATTTCAGTATCCGCCGCTTGGATTGATGGGAAGCCGACGGGCGAGGGAGGGCAGGGTTTTCACGGATTGAGTTGTGAGGCTCGCGATGCAAATCCTTTCGCAGTGACCTTGGGTGTCTGGAGATGCCCGAGCGAGTCTCTTGTGCGGGGAGGAATCGCCGTGAGCCATCCGAACATGAAGTCGCGAGAAATGTCCGTCTCTGTCGGAGATTATCTGCTGGCCCGCTTGCAGGAGCTGGGCATCCACCATGTCTTCGGCGTCCCGGGAGACTTCAACCTGGGCGTGCTCGAGCAGTTGCTCAAGCATCCGGGGCTGCGGTGGGTCGGGTGCTGCAACGAACTCAATGCCGCCTACGCCGCGGACGGGTATGCCCGCATGCGAGGGGTTGCCGCGCTGCTGACGGCCTATGGCGTGGGGGAGCTGAGCACCATCAACGGCATCGCCGGCGCGTATGCCGAGCGGGTGCCCGTGGTGGCCATCACCGGAGCCCCTCCGCTGTCCCATCTCCAGAAGCGCTCCGTGATTCACCACAGCCTGGGGGATGGAGACTTCGGCAACACGCTGGCGAGCGTGGCGCCCTTCACTGTTGCGCAAGCGGTGCTGACGCAGGCGAATGCACCCCAGGAGATCGACCGGGTGCTGCGCACGTGTCTCCGGGAGCGGCGGCCCGTGTATCTCCAGCTCCCCTCCGACGTGACGTTCCAGCACGTCCCAGCTCCCGAGGCGCCGCTGGTGCAGGAGGCTCCACGGAGCGACCCCGACAGTCTTCGGCTGCTCCTCGAGGAACTGGTGCCAAGGTTGAGGGGCGCCCGACGGTGCGCGCTGCTGGTGGACAGCGATATCCAGCGCTTCGGCCTCGCGCCGAAGGTGCTCGCGATGGCGGAGGCCGGCCGACTTCCTATCGCGTTGCTCAGCTCCGCGCGGGGCCTGGTCGACGAGGGGCATCCGGCGTTCCTCGGCTTCTATGGCGGGCGCCTGTCCGATGCATACGTGCGGGATTGGGTGGATGGCGCGGACTGCGTGGTGGCCCTGGGCACGCGCTTCACGGACCTCAACACGCACTCCTTCTCTCATCGCCTGGAGTCCGCCCGGCTGGTGGATCTCCAGCTCTTCAGCGCCGCGCTGGGGCAGGGGACGCAGGGTGAGCCACCGTCCCTGTACAGCGGATTGGTGTTGAGCGAGGTGCTGGAGGCGTTGACGGAGTCGCTGGGCGCTCGGGGGGCCCAGGACTTTGTTCCCCGCTCCGCCCGGCTGCGAGCCACGGCGGCGGCCCGGGCGCCAGTGCCCATCCCCAAGACCGGGACGCCGCTGACCCACGCGCAGCTCTGGCCCGCGCTCGCGGGGGTGCTGGAGCCGGAGGATGTCCTCGTCGTCGAGGCGGGCAGCCCCATGGTGGGCTTTTCATCCACGCAGCTTCCCCGAGGCGTGAGCTGGGTGGCCCAGCCGCTGTGGTGCTCCATCGGCTACACGCTGCCGGCGTTGCTGGGCACCAGCCTGGCGGCGGCCCCGGAGCGGCGCCACCTGCTCTTCATCGGCGACGGCTCCTTCATCATGACGGCCCAGGAGCTCTCCACGTTGCTGCATTTGAAGCTCAAGCCCCTCGTCTTCCTCATCAACAACGCGGGCTACACCATCGAGCGCCTCATCGTCGGTCCGGAGTCCGTCTACAATGACATCCCGAAGTGGAACTACCCGGCCGTCTGTGATGCGCTGGGGGCTCCAGGTCAGTCGCTGACCTTGCTCATCGAGAAGCCGGAGCAGGTGGCGCCTGTCTTGGCCGAGGCGGTGCGTGCCCAGCGCGGCGGACGGCTGGTGTTCGTGGAGGTTCGGCTGGCTCCGCTGGACGCCCCCGCGGGCCTGGCTCAGATGGGGGCCTCCCTCTATTCCTTGTCATACCGGGACGACAGCGGACTGCCTCGCTTCTGAGCCCCTGGTGCATTCCCTTGCGGGGCGGCGGGATGGGGAAGTTACTCCCAGTGTGTTGGTCTGGGAGTGCCGTACACCCCATAAGCTGTCCTCGACTACTCCACCGCGGCGCGTACGGTGATCGTGGGGTACAGCGGCTGCGGACCCTGGACGAGGTGGGGCCAGACGACGACATACACTCGTGCCACGAGTCTGTGCCCCACGCCGCCTGAAGCATGAATGAGCAGACGTCGTCGTGAATCGAAAACGGCCCGCCCCGGAATGTCTCCAGGGCGGGCCGTCGCATTTCCGCTTCCTGAGCAGTCGAGAGAGTGATTGGCAAAGCCCGTTAACTATCGGGGCGGCGTTTATCAACATTCTCCTAGTACTGCCTGGTCGGTTGTATTCAGCGGGCGAGCGTGACTTACTCCAGGGGCCATCAGATCTTCGTCGGCTGGATTCCGAGGGCTGAGCCATGCTTTTTGCTCAGCACGATGAGGATCCGCCCCAGTGGTCCCTCTTCTGTCCAGAACCTTGAGATGACACATCATTCAGATGTCTGCATTGTTGGTGCCGGAATCGGAGGGCTGACCTGCGCCACTGGATTGGCGACTTCCCCCCTGAGCAACCGTCTGCGCGTCAGAGTGTTTGATTTGAATGCCAGCGTGGGAGGCCGCATCCAGTCAAGAAAGCTGGACGGTGGGGAAATCACCGAGCTGGGGGCCGCTCGCTACTCGCCGCAGTTACATCCACGTTTCCAGGCGCTCATGCATTGTTTCCAACATCAACATGAGACCTACCCATTCACTCAGGCCGTATTTCAAGACGACATGCAGGGAAAGCTGAGAGCGACCTTGCTCGGCTTGCTCTCCAATCTGGATGAGCATCCCCAGGCCTCATTCCTGGAATTCGTCAGCCACTATCTGGGGGAAGGGGAGGCCAGGAAGATCATCAAGGCCATGGGGTATGACGCCCTCCTTCTGCCGATGGTCTCTGCGTCCATGGCATACAGCATCATCAAGAAGCACCCGGAAACGCAAAGCCTGGTGGATGACGCAAGCAACCAATGGCGCTATGCCCCGGAAGGCTACGGCCAGCTGCTGGCGCGCCTTCAGTGTCAGGCACAGGAGGGCCGGGTCGAGTTTCGGATGGAACACCGGTTGCTCTCCGTTTCGCGCGCTGGAGATGGATACGGCCTCGCCTTCAGTCATCAAGACAACATACAAATACATCGGGCGCGGCACGTCATATTGGCCATCCCACCCTCCGCCATGACACCGCTCAATCTCGGCTTTCCCACCCATTGGAGTCCCTACCAATATGGCTCCCTTCCCTTGTTCAAGGGGTTTCTGACCTTCAATAGCGCCTGGTGGCGAGACTGTCATATGACCGACAAGGTCCTGGTGGTTAACAACCCTTTGAGGAAGATCTACTTCAAAGGCGAAAAATACGTACAGTTCTACACCGACGGCGAAAACGCGACGTATTGGCAGGACAGCCTGGAGCAAGGCGAGGACGTCTATTTGAAGAGGGTGCGCGCCTGCCTGGAACAGGTTCTCCCCCTCGGTGGAAAGCCCCTACCTCCCATCAAGGACCATTTTCACAAGCATTGGCCACATGGAGTGGAGTTCTGTCTGGAATCCAAGGCGGATCAGCCCACCGCCTTGGTTCATCGCGATGGTGTCATCGCCTGCTCAGATGCCTACACGCCGCATGGCGGCTGGATGGAAGGTGGACTGCTCAGTGCGCATCAAGCAGTTCGGCTCTTGCTGGAACAGCTCACCAGCGCTTCAGAGAACCGGTATCAACAAAGCCCTCGTAGCACCGCTTGTCGAACGCCATGAGTATCCTCTATTTTCCTCGGCTGTTCTTTCGAGGCTTTGCTCGCGCCAATGTTCCAACCGCGAATCGAAACACGCATGGCCAGATCGACATCGCCACGAATACCGTCTTCATGGAGGGCGCTCCGTTCGATCTTCGCCGTCCGCCGTCCGAATTCCACGAGCATCTGAAGCAGCTGGCTCCCAGATTCGACGCGGAGGGGAGGGCGGCCTCCGGAGGAATCTTCAGCGAGGCCGCCGGCTATAACTTCGGCGGCAACAATCACTTCTCCTGGGAGAACGTCAGGATCACGGGCGTGCAGTTGCGGGAAGGGGACCTCGACACCAGCGACAGTCTGGTGGGGGCCCAACTGGCACTCTGGGGAAACTACAACGAATACCTTCGCACGACGTTCAACCGCGCCCGATGGGTGGACAACAACCCCAGCCGGGCCGACACCACCTTGATATACGCCGGACAGGTGACGCTGAGCGACAGGCACGCCACGCCTCACACTCCGGCTCTGCTCACGGCGACCATTCCGCGGGCTCATTCCGTTCGTTGGGTGGGGACAGGGCATGTCGTCGAGCGCAACGAGCACTTCCTCGCCGAAGAGTTCACCCGCTCGCGGCTGTTTCAATTCTCCGTTTCAAAAAACGACTCCCAGTTCCTGCTCACGTCGCAAGCTTCTTCATCCCCTGGTCTGCGGGCCGTGCTGCAAGCGCTGGAGGGCGACGAGGTACAGGGACTGACGGTCCAGTACGCCTTGTTCAACATGTCGACGCCGCGGGGGGCGGATTCACCTGTCTTTTATGATCTGATTGGCACCGTGGGCCTGTGGTGCCGGCATGAGCTGGAAACCTATCCGGCGGGGCGTCTGCTGTTGCCGCGCCAGCCCGGCCTGGGACCGGTCGTGGTGAGCGTGCAGTCGGACCGGGTGTCACTCAACATGCCGACCGCCGTCCCTTTCACGACTCGAAGCGCCCAACCTGTCTCGGACCAGCATCCCACCCATGCCTTGGGCGGAAAACTGCCGCTGGGAGATCTTGCACTCCTCAACCAGTCCGGCGCACTGGTTGCCAGAATCCCTGAAAAACTCTACCTCGATTATTGGCGCCATCATGGCGTGCTGGATGTGCCGCTGTTGAACTCCGCCACGGATTCGCTTCTCCTGACAAGCGAACACGCCCAGTGGAGAGAAGCCGATTGGGTGGTGCAGTCCGACAGCAATCACCTGTTTCTGGAGGCGCCCAACAAGCGGAAGGACCAGGTCTTCCCGGAGACCATCACCGTGCAAAGCCGCCTCCGTGGCGAACTGGCATCACACTCGGCGCTCGCGGTGCAGGCTGAAGACTCCGGCATGCTGACCGCGCACCTGGCTCCTTCGCCGCAGGGGGCTGGCTATGCGCAACTCACCCTCACGGGCCAGCGCCCTGGCGCGACTCGCGTTGCGCTGAGCGCCGGAGAAGACAGCCAGTCCATGGGCGTCAGGGTATTGCCCGACGACTGGCACCTGGATGAGGTCCCCGCCGAGCAGGTGGACTATGCATTCTTGTATCAGCACGTCATGAGCTATTACGAGCTGGTATACCCCTTCATGTCGAACAAGGTGTTCAGCCTGGCGGACCGCTGTAAATGCGAAACGTATTCCCGGCTGATGTGGCAGATGTGCGATCCGCTCAACCGGGACAAAAGCTACTACATGCCGAGCACCAGGGAACTCTCCCTGCCCAAGTCCAAGTTGTTCCTGAAATACCTGACGCACCTCGAAGCGGCCTCCAGGACCTCCCTTCCTGAGCCTCCTGGTCCGCAGCCGATCAGCAGTAGGGCCCACCTGGTCAAGGAGTTGAAGAGAGCGATCGACCTGGAGCTGTCCCTGCTGTTTCAGTATCTGTATGCCGCCTACTCCATTCCCAACTACGAACAAGGGCTCAAGCAGGTTCAGGCGGGCCGTTGGCAGATGGCGGAGCTGGAGCTGGCCTGCGGCACCGAGGACAGGCGCCGCAACAGTGGTGTGCGCGGCACGTTGCTGGAAATCGCGCATGAAGAGATGATTCACTATCTCGTGATGAACAATGTGCTGATGGCCTTGGGCGAACCCTTCCATGCGGGCACCCCCATGGTGGGAGCGCAGGCGCGGCTCCATTTTGGTCTGGATACCGAGTTTTCCTTCGAGCCCTTCTCGGAGCATGTGCTCGCCAGGTTCGTTCGGTTTGAATGGCCTGGACATATCCCCGTGCCAGGAAAGTCCATCGCGGATTTCTACAGCTCGATTCGCCAGGCGCTTCGTGAGCTGCCTGACCTGTTCGACACCCGCCCCGGCAAACGCGGCGGGGAACATCATCTCTTCTTGAATGAACTGACGAACAAGCTGTTCCCAGGGTATCAGCTGGAGGTTTTTGATCGGGACAGCGCGCTCTTCTCCATCGACTATGTCACCGAGCAGGGAGAGGGTGTCGCGGTCGATGCCCCATCCTTCGAGTCCTCGCATTTTCAAAGACTGCGCCGCATGGCCACCCGATTCAGCGCCCAGAAGAAACCGTTTGAGCCGGCCGTACCGGCATTGAGGAATCCGGCCCTGGAGCCACGCGACGATTGTGTCCAGGTGGTGAACGAGGATGCCAGGTCGCTGATGGGCCTGTATCAAGGGTGTCATGAGTTGATGGTGCTACTGATGGCCCATCATTTCGCGCAAAGACCGCTGGGCAGTTTGCGCCGCTCCCGCTTGATGAATGCCTCCATCGACATCATGACGGGTCTGCTGCGCCCTTTGTCGATCACCTTGATGAATACGCCGTCGGGTCTGCCCGGGCGCAATGCCGGACCGCCAGTGCCCGAGCCAGTCAAGGGCCAGGTCGGCGGCGATTACGCCTCGGGATGCCAGATGCTGGCTCAGAAATGCCTGACATTGGCGCAGGTGGCCCGCGGCATTGGCGCGGACCTTGTCGGCGTGGCACCGATAGAAATGTTGGAGTTCTTCAATCGTCAACTGACCGATCTGGCCCAGGGGAACATTCCAAGGGAGGCCTGAATGCACAAAGCCATCATTGTGGGCGGCGGACTGGCAGGCAGCCTGACCGCCATTTATCTGGCGCGGCGTGGGTACGACGTTCGTGTCGTCGAAAGGCGGAGAGACCCGCTGCAGAACACCTTCTCCTCCCTGGAGATGACCAGCTCGCGCGCCATCGGCGTCAGCATGAACGTCAGGGGCATCAAGGCGGTGCTGCGGGCCGGGATTGAGCCACAAGAGTTGAAGCGGTGCGGCGAACCCATCGCCGGCATGGCCTTCTCTGTTGGCGGAAAGTACAGGATCCGCGAACTCACTCCGTCCGAGGGGATTTCCCCTCTGTCCCTGGATCGGTTGGCGTTTCAAAGGCTGTTGAACAAGCACGCCGCCCTTCTCGGCGTGAAGTACCACTTCGAATCCAGATGCCTGGGTGTCGACCTGGAGAAGAAGTCAGTCCTCGTCCAGGAAAACGACGGTGGGGTCCAGCGCCATCAAGGGGATTTGATCATCGGCGCGGATGGCGCACACTCCGCGGTACGCCAGTCCATGCAGAGCGGCCTGCGGCGCTTCGAATTCAAACAGACCTTCTTCCGCCACGGCTACAAGACGCTGGTCCTCACCAATGCCGCGGAGTTGGGCTATCGGAAGGACCTGTTGTATTTTTTTGGCATGGACTCCAAGGGGCTCTTCGCCGGCCGCGCGGCGACCATCCCCGGTGATAGCATCAGCTTCGCGATTTGTCTGCCATACACGGGGGCCCTGAGCCTGGCGACGCAAGATGGAGACACCCTGCGCGCCTTCTTCAACCACTATTTCGGGGGCCTGCCGCTCGCCCGCCGGCAAGAAATGCTGGAGCAGTTCATGACACTGCCCAGCAACGACCTCGTCAATGTTCGCTCCAGCACCTTTCACTATCGTGGGAATGCAGTGCTGATGGGCGATGCGGCGCATGCCACCGCACCCTTCATGGGGCAAGGCATGAACATGGCCCTGGAAGATGCCTATGTCTTCTCCACCCTGCTGGACAAACACGCCCATGACCTTGAGGTCGTGCTCCCGGAGTTCACCCGCCAGCGGAAGGTGCAGGCGGATGCGATGCAGGACATGTCCATCGCGAACTACGAGATGCTGAGCAATCCTCGCTTCATCTTCTTCTTGCGGGCCCAGTATGCCCGCTACATGCATCAGAAATTTCCCAGCCTCTATCCGCCGGACATGGCGGAGAAGCTGTATTTCGATTCGGTCCCTTACGACGAGTTGCAGCGAATCCAGCGGAAGCAGAATGTGTGGTACAAGCTTGGAAGGATGAACTAGCTCGGCCATGCAAGCACATCCCCCTCCGCCGCTCCTGCCAATGCAGTGGAGTAGCGCCTATGTCTCCTATTGGTCGCCCATGCTGCGTGGCGACCAGATGACTTCTGGCTACTGCTGGTTCAACTACGCTCGCGATGTCTGCCGAATTGACGGGCTGTTCAATCCCTGGCCCGAGAAGGAGAGGGGGGAGCACCTCTGGATGTCGGAGGTCGGCGATGTCGCGCGCGGACAGAGCTTCAAGAGGAAGATGGCCTACTGGAAGAAGGCGACCCCCATCGGGGAACGCCTTTGTGAGACCTTGTTGCCGGATGAAAGGTCGTCGTTCCATGAGTTGTTCCTGCCTCGCACCGTATTGCTGGACGGGAACGCGCGTCATGCTGGATGTGACCCTGTGCTGGGCCAGTTGGCGGATGTCTGGACCATCGAGAGGCCGAACAAGGCGCCCCTGACGCTCTACCTCCAGGCTGGAACCAACCTGCTGCTCCGCATGGTTTCCGGCAACGACAAGGTGCACGTCTCGGTGCGTGATTTCCCGAACGTATTCGTCGGAGACATCCCCGAGAGTGTTTTCGCGATGCCGAGAACCCCGTTCCCACCCGGCATGGCCGGGGAGGTCCCGCGCGTCGTTGAAACTTGAAGGGGACTCGACTCGATGCGGCATCCCCTCTCATGCCTGGCGAGATTCTCGCAACCTGTCCAGTGTGCTAAACTGGAAAAGTCGTACAGACCATGGACTGTCCCTGGAGGCACGAATGCAGGCTGGAAGGTTCGTCAGCGGTGCGTTGCTTGCGGTGGGGTTGATGCTGGCTGGCTGCGGTGGTGCGGCGGTGGAAGACACCGAGGCCCAGGACCTCACCTCGCGCGAGGACGCCGCCCAAAACTGCGATGGGCTCAACTACGAGTACACGTATTACAGCGACGCGACGTACACCACAATTGTGGGCGGCCGGGGCTGTGACTGCTCCTTCTGGTCGGCCTGGGGGAAGATTACGGCTTTCCGCGAGTACGTCGGCGGGACCTGCTGGTAACGCGCGCTCCGCGTCTCGTTGAATGAAGACGGCCCGCCCCCGAGTGCTTCCGGGAGCGGGCCGTCGCACTTCAGTCTGGCATTGCGCTCAGGCGGTGGCGGAGCGCACGGCCGCGAGCAGCTCGCCGGAGTCGACCAGCTGGCTGACGGCCTCGATGTCCTTGTGCAGCTCGCGGTCCCTGTCCATGTGCGGCACCTTGGAGCGGATGAGCTCGTAGGCCGCCAGCGCGCCCTTGCCGGGCTTCCCAGGCAGGCGGAAGTCCAACGCCTGCGCGGCCACCAGCAGCTCGATGGCCAGACACGAGCGGGTGAAGTCGCTCACCTGCCGGCCCTTGAGCGCCGCCGTCATGCCCATGGACACGTGGTCCTCGCGGCCCGCGGAGGACGGAATCGAGTCCACCGACGCGGGGTGGCTGAGCACGCGCGACTCGGCCACCAGCGCCGCGCTCGTCACCTGGGCAATCATGAAGCCCGAGTTGAGCCCGGAGTTCTTCGCCAGGAACGCGGGCAGGCCCGACAGCGACGGGTTCACCAGCTGCTCCACGCGGCGCTCGCTGATGGAGGACAGCTGCGTGAGCGCCATCGCCACCACGTCCATCGCCAACGAGATGGGCTGGCCGTGGAAGTTGCCGCCGGAGACGATGCGCTCCGTCTCCGTGAAGACGAGCGGGTTGTCCGTGGCGCTGTTGACCTCCACCTCCAGGATGCGCCGGGCGAAGGACAGGCCCTCGCGCGCCGAGCCGTGCACCTGGGGCATGCAGCGCAGCGAGTAGGGGTCCTGCACCTTGCTGCAGTTGACGTGCGTCTCCACCAGCTCGCTGTTGACCAGGATGCGCCGCAGGTTCGCCGCGCAGGCCTTCTGGCCCGGATGCGCCCGCACGTCGTGAATCTCCGGGATGAACGGCTTGTGGCTGCCGAGCAGACCTTCCAGCGTCATCGCGCCCGCCACGTCGGCCAGCTCCGCGAGGGACTCGGCGCGAAGCTGGAGGAGGGTGCCCACCGCGCACATGGCCTGGGTGCCGTTCACCAGGGCCAGGCCCTCCTTGGCCTCCAGGACGACGGGCTGGAGGCCCGCCATCTCCAAGGCCTTGCGCGCGGGCAGCCGCTGTCCCTCGTGGAAGGCCTCGCCCTCGCCGATGAAGACGAGCGCCAGATGCGCCAGCGGGGCCAGGTCACCGGAGGCGCCCACGCTGCCGCGCTCGGGGACCACGGGGATGACGCCCCGGTTGAGCATCTCCAGCGCCAGCGTCAGCGTCTCCGAGCGGATGCCGGAGTAGCCCTTCGCCAGCACGTTGCAGCGCAGCAGCAGCAGCGCGCGGGCCTCGGGGAGGGGCAGGGGCGTGCCGACGCCACAGGCGTGGGAGAGGATGAGGTTGCGCTGGAGGTCGCGCAGGTCCTTCTTGTCGATGCGGACCTCGGCCAGGGTGCCGAAGCCGGTGTTGATGCCGTAGGAGGGCGTGTCTCCGGCGGCGACCCGGTCCACGAGGGCGCGCGCGGCGCGGACTCGGGTGGCGGCCTCGGGGGCCAGCTCCACGGTGACCTCGTTCCGGGCGACCTGGAGAATCTGCTCCAGCGTCAGGGTGTCTCCGTCGATGAGGATGCGGGGGCGCGACATTGGGGCTCCAAGGGAAGGCGTATTCAGGGGTCTTCGGCAGCGGGGCTTTACACCCGGGAGCCGTGCTCGTATAGGTCCGCCGACTGAAGAGGGAGGTCACGGACTCCGTGGCGCTGATCGTCCAGAAGTATGGCGGTACCTCAGTGGGTGACACCGAGCGGATGAAGAATGTCGCTCGCCGCTGTCTGGCTGCCCAGGGGGCGGGCCATGACGTGGTGGTCGTCGTCTCCGCGATGTCGGGAGAGACCAACCGGCTGCTCAAGCTCGTGGCGCAGATCACCGACCGGCCAGACGAGCGGGAGCAGGACGTGGTGGTGGCCACCGGCGAGCAGGTCTCCATCGGTCTGGTGGCGATGGCCATCCATGCGCAGGGGGGCAAGGCGACGAGCTTCCTGGGACATCAGGTGCGCATCGTCACCGACAGCACCTTCTCCAAGGCGCGCATCAAGAGCATCGACGCGCAGCCCATCCGCGCGGCCCTGTCCAAGGGGCACATCGTGGTGGTCGCGGGCTTCCAGGGCGTGGACGAGGAGGGCAGCGTCACGACGTTGGGGCGCGGTGGCTCGGACACCACGGCGGTGGCGGTGGCGGCGGCGCTCAGCGCGGATGCCTGTGAAATCTACACGGACGTCGACGGCGTCTACACCACGGACCCGAACATGGTCCCCGCCGCGCGCAAGCTGGAGCGCATCGCCTACGAGGAGATGCTGGAGCTGGCGAGCGTGGGCGCGAAGGTGTTGCAGATCCGCTCCGTCGAATTCGCCATGAAGTACAAGGTGCCGCTCTGGGTGAAGTCGTCGTTCTCCCAGGACCCGGGCACACTCGTGTGTGAGGAGGACAAGTCCATGGAGGACGTGCTGGTCCGCGGCGTGGCGTATGACCGGAACGAGGCGAAGATCACCGTCTGTGGCGTGCCGGACGTGCCGGGCGTCGCCGCGAAGATCTTCGGACCGCTCGACGAGAAGCACATCGTGGTGGACCTCATCGTCCAGAACCCGTCGCGGGATGGGCGCACGGACCTGACCTTCACGGTGGGCAAGTCGGACTTCCTCAAGGCGCAGGAGGTGGTGCGCGAGGCGGTGAAGGAGATTCACGCCGCCGGCATCGAGACGGACGAGAACATCGCCAAGGTGTCCATCGTCGGCGTGGGCATGCGCAACCACTCGGGCGTGGCGGCGCGGATGTTCACGGCGCTGTCCTCCGAGGGCATCAACATCCAGATCATCTCCACCTCGGAGATCAAGGTGTCGTGCGTGGTCCACGCCAAGTACACGGAGTTGGCGGTGCGGGCGCTGCACACGGCGTTCGGGTTGGATCAGCCGCTGCCTCCCGAGGGTGTCGCCACCGTGTCGGAGACGGCCGCGCTCAAGGGCGAGAAGGTCTGAGCCGGTGGCAGGGCGCACCGCCGCGCTCGCCGTCGTCGCGCTGGGAGTGATCGGGCTGGGGGCGGTGGCTCGCTGGCGCTGGCCGGATTCCGAGCCAGCGCTGGATTGTGCTCCAGAGTCCGTGCGGCTTCGGGCCGATGGCGTGGCCACGTGTGGCGAGGGTGAGGTGCCGACGGGGGCCACGGCGTTGGCGCTGGGGCGGCGGTTGGACCTGAACGCCGCGACGGAGGAGGAGCTGGCGCTCTTGCCGGGCGTGGGGTCGTCGCTGGCGCGGGGGCTGGTGAAGGCCCGTGAGGCGGCGGGTGGCTTCAGGAGTTGGGACGCGGTGGACGAGGTTCCCGGGGTGGGTGCTGCCCGGTTGAAGACCCTCCAGGCGGCCACCCTGTTGGGGCCGACTCCGGATGCCGGGCCCGTGTGGTAAGCACGCGACGTGCAGATCGCCTGCCCTCAGTGCTCGATGCAGTATGTCCTTGATCCCCGCCTGCTGCCGCCGGGAGGGGCATCGGTCCAGTGCACGCGTTGTGGCCATGTGTTCATGGCCTCGCCGCAGGCGGAGGCTCCGCGTCCGCCACCGGTGGACCCCGCGGGGCCACGCACACCGAGCGGCTCATGGGCCTCGGCCTCGAGTCCCGCCGCGTCGAGCATGCTGAGGACGCAGATCTTCGGCTCGGGCCAGAATCAGGGCGCGTCCGGTGCGGTGCCTCCTGTGGACGCGGGGACCGCTGCACATGGCGCGGTGCCGAACACGACGCAGACGTTTGGCGCGGTGCCGCCGGTGCGCGCGGGTGCGGGTTCCCAGGGAGCGGTGCCAAACACGACGCAGACTTTTGGCGCGGCGCCTCCGGTGCGCGCGGGGGCGGGTTCCCAGGGAGCGGTGCCAAACACGACGCAGACGTTTGGTGCCGTGCCTCCGGTGAGTGCAGGGCCGCACGGCGCGGTGCCGAACACGACGCAGACGTTTGGCGCGGTGCCGCCGGTGCGCACGGATTCGGGCCCGCACGGCGCGGTGCCTCCGGTGCGCACGGATTCGGGGCCGCACGGCGCGGTGCCGAACACGACACAGACGTTTGGCGCGGTGCCGTCGGTGCGCACGGATTCGGGGCCGCACGGCGCGGTGCCTCCGGTGAGTTCGGGGCAGCACGGCGCAGTGCCGAACACGACGCAGACGTTCGGTGCAGCGCCTCCGGTGCGTTCGGATTCAGGCCCGCATGGCACGGTGCCGAACACGACGCAGACGTTCGGTGCAGTGCCTCCCGTGCGCTCGGATTCAGGCCCGCACGGGGCGGTGCCGAACACGACGCAGACGTTTGGTGCAGTGCCTCCCGTGGGTGCAGGCCCGCACGGGGCGGTGCCAAACACGACGCAGACGTTCGGCGCGGTGCCTCCGGTGCGCTCGGATTCAGGCCCCCATGGGGTGGTGCCGAACACGACGCAGACCTTCGGCGCGGTGCCTCCGGTGAGTGCGGGCCCGCACGGCGCGGTGCCCAATACGACGCAGACCTTCGGTGCGGCGCCTCCGGTGAGTTCGGGCCCGCACGGGGCGGTGCCAAACACGACGCAGACGTTCGGCGCGGTGCCTCCGGTGCGCGCGGATTCGGGCCCGCACGGCTCCGTGCCGAACACGACGCAGACCTTCGGCGCGGTGCCGGGCCCGGCGCACGCATCGAGTGGGGATCCCTCGGGCCAGGGCTCCTCCGCCGGGGGTGTGAGGCAGTCCACCCAGGTCTTCGGTCTCGCGGCCCAGGGAAGCACCGTGCCGCCCTCGATTGCGCCGGTGACGGGGGGCTCGACCGAGGCCCCTGCGTCCCTTGGACGGACCCTGACGTTCGGCGCGATGGCCGCTCAGTCCACACCCTCCGCCCCCGGCGAGGCACCGTCGCTCGCGGGTGAGGCCCAGACTCGCGCCTATGGGGATGCCCCTGGCGGCACCCAGAGCTACGGAGCCATCGGTTCCGAGTCGTCGCCCACGGGCCTGCTTTCGGCGCCGGTGGAGCGCAAGACGACGCTGTACGGCGCGGCCCTGGGGCCTGGGGCCCAGTCCGGGAGTGTGCGGTTGCCGCCCGAGGACATGTCGGGTGTCGGGACCTTTGGCGCGGGAGCCAGTCTCGGAGCCTCCGAGCCGAGAACCCCGTCCTCGCGCCGGGTCCCCGTGTCGCTTCCTCCCGAGTTGCTGGCGGCGGGCAGGGACGACTCGGAGTTCCCCGGGATGGCCCCGTCGAGTCGGTCCTCCCGGCTGTGGCTCGGGTTGCTGGTGGCGGCGGGAGTGCTCCTCGCGGGAGTGCTCGCCTATCCGGCCTGGAGGGATCGCAACGCGAACATGCCGGCGGACGCTGTGGCGGACAAGGACCGCGCGGCGGCGCTGCTTCGGAGGGATGACGCGACCTCCAGGGACCAGGCCATCAAGACCCTCCGGGGGCTGACGACCGTCCATCCCAAGTACACCGAGGCACGGGCCGAACTCGTCGGCGCGCTGTCCTTGCGTCTGGGAGAGCTCCAGGCCCAGGCCGAGCGACTTCGAATGCGGAGCGAGTACCTCCAGCGCGAAATCGAGATCCTCACCCGGACCCGCGAGTCGGTGGATTGGGAGAGCCGGGTCAACGTGCTGCGGGAATCGACGGCCGAGGTCGTTCAGCTCAGCGGCCCGCTGCGGGTCGAGGTCGACACGCTTCGCAAGGAAGTAGACGTCCTCGCCTCCGAGCTGGAAGCCGCGCCGGAGGTGGAGCCCGCCCCGGCCCTGGCGGCTCGGGTGAAGGCGCTGGCCCTGCACGCGGGAGTGACGGCGGCTCCGGATGCCCTGGCCCTGGCGGAGCGCCTGCGCAACGTGGAGAGCGCCCCGAAGATCTGGAGCACCGTGGCCAAGGCCGAGTACGTGCTCAGCTCGGGTTCTCCTCCGGACTCCGTGGCCCAATCCGTGAGCGAGCTGGAGGCATTGCGCCAGGCCGACGGCACGCTCCTGCGCGCCCATGTCCTGGGTGCTCGCCTGGCCCTGCGTCAGAAGAAGCCGGAGGCGGCGCGTTCACTCCTGGACGAAGTGATTGCCCTCAATCCGAACCACGAGCTGGCGCGCAAGCTGCTCGAACAGTTGGATGCCACGGGCTTCCAGCCCTGAAACGACGTCCGTCGCGTTCCGAGGCAGGCTGGAGAAAGTCCAGTCCCTCCATGGCGATGATCCTCGCCTTTCCCAGGTTCTTCGGGCGGAACGCGCGCCCGTACGCGGGGCATGCCTCTTGCTGGTCACCCGTGCGGAGTCGGGGACTGGGTCTTGGGAGGCATGGTCGATGGCGGAGGTCTTCTTCTGGTGTGCCGCGCTGCTGTTGGCGCACACGTACTTTCTCTACCCATTGAGCCTGTTCGTGCTGGATGGGGCGGCGCAGGTGGCGCAGAACATCCGGGCGATGCGGGGTGGGGCGCCGCGTCGGAGCCTAGCGGCCAGTCGGGGGCCGGCTCCGTCGGTGAGCCTCGTCGTGGCCGCGTACAACGAGGTGTCCTGCATCGAGCAGAAGCTGGAGAACAGCCTCGCGCTCGATTATCCGGTGGAGCGCTTCGAGGTGGTGATTGGCTCGGACGGCTCGACGGATGGAACGAACGAGCGGGTCCTCCAGTGCCAGGATGAGCGGGTGCGGTTGTCGCCGGCGCCGCGCGCGGGCAAGACGACGGTGCTCAATCGCTGCATTCCAACGGCGAAGGGCGACATCGTGGTCCTCTCGGACGCGAACACGATGATTGAACCGGAGGCCATCCAGAAGCTCGTGCGCCACTTCGAGGACCCTGAAGTCGGGGCCGTCTGCGGCAAGCTGCGCCTCTACAATCCGACGAAGCAGGACTACGAGGAGAGCGCGTACTGGAGCTACGAGTCCCTCATCAAGATGTACGAGGGGCGCCGGGGCGCGGTGGTGGGGGCTAACGGAGGCCTGTACGCCATCCGTCGCACGCTGTTCACGGAGCTGCCGCCGTCCACCATCGTCGACGACTTCGTCATCCCGCTGCGCATCCTCGAGAAGGGCTACAAGGTCGCCTATGAGGAAGAGGCCGTCGCCCATGAGGAGACGACGGAGGACTACGGCAAGGAGTTCGGCCGTCGCGCGAGAATCGCCGCGGGCAACTTCCAGAGTCTCCGCATGGTGCCGGGCCTGCTCCTGCCCACCGCGGGCTTCCCCGCGTTCGCGTTCTGGTCGCACAAGCTCTTGCGCTGGTGTGCGCCCGCGCTGATGGGACTGGCGCTGATCGCCAACCTGTTCCTGCTCGACAGCGTGTTCTACCGCTTCACCCTCCTGGGGCAGGGCCTGTTCTATGCCCTGGCCTATCTCGGAAAGGTGGGGGTGCTGAAGCGCGGCGCGGCGAAGCGAGTCGCCTCGGTGGCCTACTATTTCGTCACCATGAACCTGGCCATCGTCGTGGGCTTCTGGCGCTTCCTGCGCAACTCGCAGCGCGCCGCGTGGGACCGCACCGCTCGCGCGTCCTGAGTCGCGAGCACGTCGTGCGTCCTGGCGCTCGGTCCCTCTGGGGGCCGGGCGCCTCGTCGTTCTACCGCAGCGAGGCGACGGGGACGGGTGCGGGCTTCTTCGTCGCGGGGCTGGGGGGCAGCACGCTGCCGAACGAGGCGAAGAGCTGGCCGGTGAGGACCGGGTCCTTGTTCGGACCCGCGTGGCGCAGCAGGTCGTTGAGCACCGCGCCCGTCTTGGGGTCCCTGGGCAGGTGAGGGCGGGCCAGGTTCATCCGGTAGCGCACGACGCCCCGGCGCACCCGGTGGATGACGGTGACGGTGCCCTGCGCATCCACGGAGTCGACGATGCCCACGTGCGTGAGGCCGTCGTTGCGGCGGCCGTCCCGGTTCTGGTCATACGTCTCGTTGAAGAAGACCAGGTCCCCCGCAGCGGGGCGACCTTCCGAGTACACGCGGCCATTCGCGCGGGCGTAGCGGTAGAGGGCGGTGACGCCGTTGTCGCCGGGCTTGAGCGTCCCTCGGAAGGACAGGCCTGCCTGGGCGTAGACGCCCTCGATGAGTCCCGTGCAGTCCGCCGGGTACTTGCGTCCGTCGAGCGTCACCTGGGGTTTGCCCACCAGTGATCGGGCCGAAGCGAGCACCGTCGCGCGCGCATCGGCCGAGGCGGGCCGCACGCGCGTGCTCGCCGGAACGGTGGCGGGCTTGCCCTTCGTGGGGCGGGCGGCGGTGGCGCGCGCGGGCGTGCGCTTGACGGGGGCGGCCTTCCGCTCGGCCGTCTGGGCCTTGGGGGCCACGGGGCTGGAGAGCGACTCGCGCGGAAAGGCGGGCGGAGACGCGGAGCGGTAGCGCACGGCGTAGGAGTCCAGCCACGGCTCCAGCCGGTTCGACGGGGTGGCGCAGCCCGTCGCCGTCATCGCGAGGATTCCCATCAGCGTGAGCCACCGCATGCGCGACCTCCCTGTAGCGTCCTGAGGCACCCATGGTCGCCCCGGTGGCTTGTGTCGTCAAAAAACCTACCCAGGCAACCGTCCGTGACGGCTCGGGTTTCCGGGGGCGCCCGGGTGCGGTATTGCTCCCAGGAGAATGGTCTCCCTCCGCCGAGCCCTCGCCATCCTCCTGCTGTCCGCTGGCTGTCTGCCGTCGCCGTATGACCGCGCCGCCAGGACCGACACCGTGGAGGGCTACCGCGCCTTCCTGCGTGAGAACCCGACCCACCCGGACGCGGACGCCGCCGAGTCGCGCTTGGAGGAACTGGAGTTCGAGGACGCGAAGAAGCTCCACACGGTGCTCGCCTACAAGCGCTTCCTGGAGGTGTACCCGGACGCGCCGCACACGCGCACCGCGAAGACGCTGCTGGAAGGGCTGCGCTTCAACGCCGCGAAGGAGGCCGCCACGGTGGCCGCGTGGCGGCAGTTCCTCCAGGAGCACCCGGAGGGTCTGCAGCGCGACGAGGCGAAGCGGCTGATGGCGGAGGTGGAGACGCGGGAGCTGGCGACGACGCAGGACCCCCGGCGTCTGGCCGAGTACCTGCGCGAGCGCCCGGATGATCCGCGCCGCATGGAGGTGGAGTCGCGGCTGGACGGGCAGGCCTTCGCGCAGGCCAGGTCCGGGGGCGCGGCGAAGCTCTTCGCGTACCTCAAGGACTTCCCGGCGGGGACGCACCGCGAAGAGGCGCGCGGCCTCCTGCTGGAGCTGGAAGTGGAAGGGCTGCTCGTCTCGGGCCTGGTGGACGAGGCCGAGGCCCGGGTGAAGACGCATCCCCTGGGGCCCACACTCACGGGTTTTCCGGCGCGGCTGGCTCGCGCTCGCGCGGAGAAGGCCGCGCTGGCCCAGCCGGAGCCGCTGGTGCAGGCGGCGTACGTGGGGCACTACCTGAGGGACTTGGAGGACCTGAAGCGCGCCATGGTGGCGCCGGATGCGTTGGACCGGTGGCAGGCGGCCGAGGAGATGGGTCAGCATGTGTCCGTGCGCGCGGTGGATCCGCTGCTGGATGCGCTGCGCTCCGCGCGCAATCCGCTCATCCGGCAGAACGCGCTCGAGTCGCTGCGCACGGTGCTGGCCTCGCTGCCGCGTCCGGTGGCCGACTACGAGGTGGCCTCGCGGCTGGACGCCTTGCGCGAGCGGGCCGGCAGCGCGGAGATGTACCTCACGGTGGCGGTGCTGCTGGACCTGTCCGGTCAGCTCGCCCAGGCCTCCACGGAGTATCAGCGCGCCTTCGATACGGGCGTGCCGGACCCCGTCGTCCTGCGACGCTGGGTGGACATCCGCGAGGCGCGCAAGCAGCCGTTCTCCGCGGCGGTGGCCGCGCGGCAGCTCGCCGTGTGGGCGCTCGGCGTGGCGCGCGAGGAGACGGTGACGGCGGAGGGCCGCGTGCCCCTGGCCTCCGCGCGGCAGCTGTGCGCGGCGGCCGTCAACGCTCGCTTCGCGGCCGGGGCCATCTCCCGGGCCCGCGCGGCGTCCAACGAGTTTCCCGAGGACCTGGCCGAGTTCGAGCGTCGGGCGGAGGAGGCGCGGCGGCTGGCCGAGGCGCGACTGGCGGACGCGGAGCTGCTCCTGCGTGAGCAGAGCCCGGGCGTGCGCACCTGCGCGGACCGGGGTGTCAGCGAGCGGCTGGAGGGTGGGGTGAAGGAGCGCACCGCGGCGCTGGCCACGGTGGGAATGAAGCTGCCGCAGGTGGGACGGCTGCTCCTGGAGCTGGCGCGGGAGAGAGACCCCTCGCCCCAGGTCCGCGAGGCGGCCTCCGCGCGGCTGACGGCGCTCAAGCCGGTGCCCTGAGCCGACTGATCCGTTCGTCCCCGGAGGGCGGGGCGGTTAGAGTTCGCCGCCCCATGGTCACCCTGCCCACCCCTCGGACCGTCGCTCCGACGAGCGCCTCGTCGCGCATCGACTACGCCGGCCTGCTCAACGAGGAGCAGCTGCGGGCGGTGGAGGCGGAGGCCGGGCCAGTGCTGGTCATCGCCGGCGCGGGCTCCGGCAAGACGCGCACGCTCACGTTCCGCGTGGCGCGTCTGCTGGAGCGTGGCGTCCAGCCCGAGAACCTCCTGCTGCTGACCTTCACCAACAAGGCCGCGCGGGAGATGACCCGGCGGGTGGCGGACCTGGCGGGCTCGTTCGCGGACGTGCGGCGCATCCTCGGAGGGACCTTCCACCACGCGGCGCACCTGCTCCTGCGCCAGCACGCGGGGATGCTGGGCTACTCGGATCGCTTCACCGTGCTGGACCGGGAGGATGCCCGGGACTTGATGGTCACCTGTCTGGCCGAGCGCAAGCTCAAGAGCGACAAGCGCTTCCCCCGACCGGAGCTGGTGTTGGACCTGGTGTCGCTGGCCACCAATCTCCAGCAGGCCGTCTCCGAGGTCCTCTTCGACCGGCGGCCCCAGTTTCTTCCCCTGGCCCCGGAGATCCTCGCGACGGCGGCGCGCTACCGGCAGCGCAAGGCGCAGCTGCACCTGATGGACTTCGATGACCTGCTGCTCAACCTGAAGCGGCTGCTCACCGAACACCCCACGGTGCGCGCCCAGCTCACCGAGCGCTTCCACAGCGTCCTCGTGGACGAGTACCAGGACACCAACAAGCTCCAGGGAGAGCTGGTGGATCTGCTCGCCGGCGAGCGCCGTGACTTGACGGTGGTGGGGGACGACTGCCAGTCCATCTACAGCTTCCGGGGCGCGGACTTCTCCAACATCATCGGCTTTCCCGAGCGCCATCCCGGCTGCGCCGTCTTCACGCTCACTCGCAACTACCGCTCGACCCCTGAGGTCCTCCAGCTCGCCAACGCGGCCATCTCCCGCAACGAGCGGCAGTTTCCCAAGACGCTCGTCGCGGAGCGTCCTTCGGGGGCCCGTCCCGTCGTCGTCCCCGCGCTCGACGCCGCTGACCAGGCCGCCTGGGTGGCCCGCCGCGTCCTGGAGCTGCGCGACGGGGGCCTGTCCCTGGAGGCGATGGCCGTCCTCTATCGCGCGCACAACCACTCGCTCGAACTCCAACTGGAGCTCACGCGCCTGGGCATCCCGTTCCGAGTCCGCTCGGGGGTGCGGTTCTTCGAGCAGCCCCACGTCAAGGACGTGCTGGCCCACCTGCGGCTGGTGAACAACCCCGGGGATGAGCTCGCCTTCAAGCGGGTGGTGCGCGCGGTGCCCGGGGTGGGGCCCACGACGGCGGAGCACCTGTGGACATCCCTTCGCGCGCTGCCGGAGGGACTGTCCCTGGCGGAAGGCCTGTCGCGCGATGAGGTCCGGACCCATCTGTCGCGCAAGTCGCGCCCGGGCTTCGAGCGCTTCGCCGTGCTGATGGGTCGGCTCGGACGTCCGGAGGCCGCGGCTGACCCGGGTCTTCTCATCGAGGAGGTGTTGGCGGGAGGGTACGCGGAGGTCCTCGCGGCGGAGTCCTCACCCGAGGAAGGCCGGGAGGACGACCTGCGGCAACTGGCCGAGTACGCGCGCCGGTTCGAGGACCTGCCCCGCTTCCTGTCGGAGCTCGCGCTCGTCGCGGAGTTCGCCGCGAAGGAGGCCCTGGGGGCCGGGGCTCCCGGAGAGGTCCTGACACTCACCACCGTCCATCAGTCCAAGGGGCTGGAGTGGCGGGCCGTCTTCGTCCTCTGGCTGGTGGACGGGCGGTTTCCCATGTCCCAGGCCGCCCGCTCGGCGGAGGAGGAAGAGGAAGAGCGACGACTCTTCTACGTCGCCACCACCCGGGCCCGGGACCACCTGGCGCTGGTGTACCCCTTGTCGGTGCTGCCCCGGGAGGGGGAGCGCATCCTCCTGCGGCCGTCCCGCTTCCTGGAAGAGCTGCCAGCCGGGGAGGGGGCTCCCTATGATCGGCTCGTCCTGGCTTCCGCCGAGGCGGTACTGGGGGGGCTCCCCCTGGGGTTGCCTGGGCCTGGGCCGATGGGGTCCGAGCCGGAGGACTGAGCGGACGCCCAGAAACGCGCGCGCGAAGTCGCGACGTGATACAGAGTGGGACGAGGGCGTGCGTCTTGTGACCCGCGCCTGTGAACTTCATGGCGGACAGACCTCGCATCGTCGGGATTGACCTGGGCACCACCAACACGCTGGTGGCGTCCGTGCGCAACCGCATCCCGAAGATCGTCCCCACGGACCGCGGCAATCTCATCCTCCCCTCCGTCGTCGCCCTGTCGTCCAAGGGTGACCTGCTGGTGGGTGGGGTGGCCAAGGATCAGATGGTCACCAACCCCCGCAACACGCTGTGGGGGACCAAGCGGCTCATCGGACGGAAGTACCATTCCAAGTCCGTGGAAGACCTCCGCGGTGCCTTCCCGTACGACATCGTCGAAGGCCCTGGCGGTGACGCCGCGGTGATGTTGGACGGCAAGCTCTACTCGCTGCCCCAGGTCTCCAGCTTCGTGTTGTCCCAGCTGAAGACCATCGCCGAGCAGTTCCTGGGCGGTCCCATCGACGCGGCCGTCATCTCCGTCCCGGCCTACTACAACGACAACCAGCGCCAGGCGGTGAAGGAGGCGGGCCGGTTGGCCGGCTTCGACGTCAAGCGCATCGTCAACGAGCCGACGGCGGCGGCGCTGGCCTACGGTTTCAACCGGGGCCTGGACCAGAAGATCCTCGTCTATGACCTGGGCGGCGGCACCTTCGACGTCTCCGTCCTGCACCTGTCCGGCAATGTCTTCGAGGTGCTCGCGACGGGCGGCGATACCTTCCTGGGCGGCGCGGACTTCGACAACCGCATCATGGAGTACGTGCTGGAGCGCTTCCGCGAGGAGACCAAGGTCGACCTCGCCGAGAACCCCATCGCGCTCCAGCGCATCAAGAACGCCGCCGAGGCGGCGAAGATCGACCTGACGCTCATCCCCAACGTCGTCATCGACCTGCCCTTCATCGACGAGCGGAAGGGCAAGCCGTTGGACCTGCGCATCCCCCTGACGCGCGAGTTCCTCAACAGCCTCACCGGCGACCTGGTGGACCGGACGTTCGACATCTGTGATCGCGTGCTGGCGGAGAAGGGCATCGCCCGCTCGGAGATCGACGAGATCATTCTCGTCGGCGGGCAGAGCCGGATGCCGCTCGTGCAGCAGAAGATCCAGGCGCACTTCGGCAAGCCGCCTCGCAAGGGCGTGCACCCCGACGAGTGTGTGGCCCTGGGCGCGGCGCTGCTGGGTGACTCGCTGGGCAGCATCGACGCGGTGACGCTGCTGGACGCGCTGTCCATGCCCATTGGCTACGCGCTGCCCAATGGCCGCGTGAAGCGCATCATCGAGAAGAACTCGCTCATCCCCATGGTGAAGAGCTTCCGCCTGCCTCCTCCCAAGGAGCCCGGCGCGCCCTTCATCGAGCTGGACATCTTCCAGGGCGACAGCGACCTGATGGTGGACAACGAGTACCTGGGCACCGTCCGTGTTCCTTCCGCCGCCGCCGGTCGCAAGATCGACTTCCGCCTCACCGAGGAGTGTCTGCTCCAGGTGATGGTGGAAGAGGCCAGCGGCATGCGGAAGGTGGACCTGGCGACCCGAGACACCCCGGAGCAGCTCAAGAAGGCGCTCCAGGAGGTCGTCATCAAGCGCGACACCCAGCCGGTGCCCAGCTCCAACGGCACCAACGATGACCGGGGCCTCCTCTCGAGCATCAAGAGCATCTTCCGGAGAGGTTAGTGGGGCATGGCGAAGTTCCCGTCGAAAGAGTGGCTGGACGAAGCGGTCCGGCTCACGAACGAAGATCCCGAGTGCGCGGTGGCCGGCAGGGGCTGGAAGGGCGACTTCGGGGCGGTCATCGAAGCGGAGCCCGGCAAGCTGGCGAAGGCGTTCGTCATCCACGTCGTCCCCGGTGACTGCCGCATCGAGAAGGCGCGTGTGCTCGCGGACCCGGACGACCTGGATGAGCTCGAGCCCATCTATCTGGCGCGCGCCCCGTACACCGTCTGGAAGCAGCTGCTCCAGGGGACGTTGGACCCGGTGGAGGCGGTGCTCAAGCGCCGCATCACCATGAAGGGTGACCTGCAGCCGCTCATCGAGCGCATGAAGTACAAGGGCATCGCGGACCGAGTCTTCGCGAAGCTGCAGACGCAGTTCGTCGACGAGCCGTAGGCCGGGGGGCAATCATGGGTATCCGTGACGACTTGAAGAAGCAGGCGCTGGAGGTCTCCAGCAAGGCGGTGGAGAAGCTGATGGCCGACGAGAGTCGCGCCATGGCCATCGCCAACGCCATTGGCAAGGTTCAGCGTGGCAAACAGGCGCTGGACCGGGGCCAGGAGGAGCTGTTGAAGGCGTTCCACTTCGCGCCGCGCAGCGAGTTCAAGGCCGTGGGAAAGCAGCTCTCCGGACTCAAGCGTCGGCTGCGCGAACTGGAAGAGAAGCTGGATGGGCTGTAGTTGAAATTGCGTTGACACCCACGGGGGCAGATGGCATTTACCCCCTCGTCGCGTCTCGGTCGCACACGAAGCGCGGGCGCATAGCTCAGTGGTAGAGCACTGCCTTCACACGGCAGGGGTCGCAGGTTCAAGCCCTGCTGCGCCCAACAGAAGAGGCCGTGAATCCAAGGGGAAACCCAAGGGTTCACGGCCTCTTCGCTTTTCGGCTCAGGCGGTGCCGGATGTCTCTTTGGAGCATCGGCTCGGCGCGCCCGGGCATGGACTCCCAGGCGCGCCGCGAGTTCCCCGTGCGGGGTGGACTTCAGCCCTCCGACGGCTTGGCAAGCGGCTCGGCGCCGGGCGTCACCGGCGCGTGGGGCGGCGTGTTCCGCGACTTGATCAGCGACGCGACGATGCTGACGCCCAGCAGGCCCGCGATGACGCCCAGGGACACCGCGGGGTGGATCTTCACGAAGTCGATGATGGCCATCTTCGTGCCCACGAAGACGAGCACGCCCGACAGGCCCACCTTCAGGTAGCTGAACTTCTCCACCGCCCCGGCCAGGAGGAAGAACAGCGAGCGCAGGCCGAGGATGGCGAAGATGTTGGACGTGAAGACGATGAACGGATCCCGCGTGACGGCGAAGATGGCGGGGATGGAGTCGAGCGCGAAGAGGATGTCCGACGCCTCCACCAGGATGAGCGCCATCAACAGCGGCGTGGCCAGCTTGCGGCCGTTCTCCACGGTGAAGAAGTGGTGCCCGTCGAAGCGGGGCGTGGAGGGGATGGTCCGCCGCGCCATCTTCATCATCCACCCGTCCTCCGGGTGGTCCTCCTTGTTGCGCTGGAAGAAGAGCTTCAGGCCCGTGAGGATGAGGAACGCGCCGAAGACGTAGATGAGCCAGTGGAAGCGCTCCAGCATGGCCACGCCCGCGAAGATCATGATGGCCCGCAGGACCAGCGCGCTGAGGATGCCCCAGAAGAGCACCCGGTGCTGGTACAGCGCGGGGATTCGCAGCGCGGAGAAGATGACGACGAAGACGAAGATGTTGTCGACGGAGAGCGACTTCTCGATGAGGTAGCCGGTGAGGAACTCCACCGCCGGACCCCCGCCGAACTTCCACCACAGCCCCGCGTTGAACACGAGCGCCAGGCTGATCCACACCGTGCTCCAGCCCAGCGCCTCCTTGAAGCCGACCGCGTGGGCCTTCCGGTGGAAGACGCCCAGGTCCAGGGCGAGCATGGCGATGACGAAGGCAATGAAGCCGCCCCACAGGGCGGGACTGCCGACGGTTTGTAGGGATTCCATAGGTGGATTTCAGATAAGAGCGCCCGTTCTCATCGACAAATAGGGATTCCGGTTGCGCTCCATCGAGAAAACCTAAGAGATGCCGGGAGCGGATGGAGGCCTGTCCCGGGAGGGGCCAGCCCGAGGGGGGCTGGAGCGGGCGACGCTGGCTGGGGAAGGGTTGCGGGACGTGGTGGGTTTCGGCCCGTCCGGTTGGAACTCGACAGTCACCGGGCCATTGAGACCAACCAGGCGTCCGCGCTCGGAGGCATTCCTGGCCTCCGGCGGGACGGGCGCGGCGAGGGCTCGCAGGGCGATTGGCGTCCGCGGCTCCTGTCACTCTCGTGGCCCCTCGAAGAAGGACCGCCCTTTTGACCCGGAACCGTCTTCTCTCCTCGATTTGCGGGGCCTTGCTTGCCCTGTCCGCCACGGCTTGTGGCGCTGACTCCTCTGGTACGACGTCCCCCGGTGGTGGCACCGAGTCGCCTCCCGAGCAGCCCCAGGTCCCCACGCCTGACCCCACGCCCACTCCGGACCCGACGCCCACGCCGGACCCGACGCCGACGCCCAATCCGGACCCGACGCCGACGCCCGATCCGGACCCGACGCCGACGCCCGATCCAGACCCGACGCCGACGCCCAATCCGGACCCCACGCCCGAGCAGCCAGGCGCGGACGCGTTCGGCGTGACGATGCTCTATCCCTCCAAGGCAGGGGGCGAGGCCTGGTCACTGTCGGACAACCCCACGTCGGACTCGCGGTTCGATCCCCAGGGCACCATCACCCGCAACTCGGATGGCTCCTGGAAGATGAAGAGCAGCCAGGTTCGCATGGGTGTCACCACGTCGACGGGTTACTCGGCGGCGAAGATCCCCACCTATGACCGGGACGTGCTGGCCAGCCGTGGCTACATGCAGGCGGCGAACGATTGGAAGAACCTGGAGATGACGGGCTTCGTGAAGCTCAACTCCGCCTCCGACGGCTCGGACAACTTCGACTGGTATGCGCGGGGCGGGAAGCACAACGACAAGGAGTCGGGGTGTGAGGGCAGCAGCTACAAGGGCGGTCTGCACTACGACGGCCGTGCCCGCTGGCAGAAGGAGACGTGGCACGTGTCCTACGAGCAGGCGCCCTACAAGCCCGCGACGTCGGCGTTGAAGGGCCGCTGGGTGGGCTTCAAGGCGGTGATGCGCAACACCACCGTCAGCGGCAAGGAGGCCGTGAAGCTGGAGCTGTACGTCAACGAGAACGCCGACAAGGTGACGTGGAAGAAGGTCCACGACATGGTCGACGCGGGAGACTGGGGCGGTGACGCCGAGCACTGCGGTGGTTCCGTCGGTCCCATGCCCATCACCTGGGGTGGCCCCATCGCCACGTTCCGCTGGGACAACGCGGAGGACGTCGACTTCAAGTGGCTGTCCGTTCGTGAAATCCAGCCGTAGTTGATGGGGCGTCACGGACCGCGGTGGACGCGGCCGTGTCAGGGCGCGGAGGGCGGAAGCCTTCCGCGCCCTTTTTCGTGTCCGGGGGCTTCATGTCTCCGCGCCAACGAGGTGCGAGACCCCAAGGCAGGTGGCCGGAGTGTCCGGGAACGCGCAGCCTTCTTCGCGCCGGCGCGGGAGCGGACGGCATCCGAGGGTGTGGGCGCGGCGCTTCGCCGGTCCACTTCGGGCGAGGGGCGGCGTTCATGCGAATCACCTTCCTGGGCCATGCGGGCTTCGCCGTGGAAACCGCGCGGAGCGTCGTCGTCATGGACCCGTGGCTGACCGAGCGGGGCGCCTTC
Organism: Myxococcus sp. CA039A; assembly: GCF_013336645.1. NCBI lineage: Bacteria > Pseudomonadati > Myxococcota > Myxococcia > Myxococcales > Myxococcaceae > Myxococcus > Myxococcus sp. CA039A. Next base: position 56,598 of record NZ_JABUMQ010000016.1, read on the forward strand.
GACTCGGCGTGGATGCAGCTGCCGCGCAACCACCACCTGGCTCCGCGCGTGCGCGAGCTGCTGGAGACGCCGGGCCGGGAGCGCTTCCTCTACGTCAGTCACGAGCACAAGGACCACTTCGACCCGGAGTTCCTGGCCACGCTCCAGCGCCGCGACTTCACGGTGGTGATTCCTCGTTTCCTGCGCTCGGAGCTGCAGGACATCTTCGCGAAGTACGGCTGCAAGCGCGTCATCGCCTGTGAGGACGGCCGCGAAATCCCCTTCAAGGGGGGCTACCTCAAGCTCTACGTGTCGGAGCAGGGCACCAACCGGGACTCGGCCGTCATGGTGCGAGGGGACGGCCAGTGCTTCATCAACCTCAACGACTGCAAGCTGCATGACCGCCTGGCGCGCATCACCGAGGAGGAGGGGCCCATCGACGTCTTCACGGCCCAGTTCTCCGGCGCCATCTGGCATCCCACCTGTTACGAGTACTCGCCGGAGACGTACGCGGCCATCTCGCTGAAGAAGCGCGACAGCAAGTTCGAGGCGGTGGCGCGGGCGCTGGAGGTGGTGCGCCCTCGGGCCTACCTCGCGTCCGCGGGGCCAGCGTGCTTCCTGGACCCGACGCTGTTCCACCTCAACTTCGAGAAGGTGAACATCTTCCCCAATGCCACCACGCTGTTCCGGTTCCTGGAGCAGCGTCTTCCGGGGGCCGCGTCGAAGTACCTGGAGCCGATGCCCGGGGATGTGCTGGACATCGGCTCGCTGGATTTCGTCTCGCTCGACCAGGAGCGCGTGACTCAGGAGGGCTTCGATGCGTACCTCCGGAAATACGCGGACGACATGGCGCCGCTGTTCCGGGAGCGGCGCCGCAACATGCTGCGCGCAGAGGTGGATGAGATTCACGCGCGGCTGCGCGTGGAGCTGCAGCGCAAGCTGGACCTGTTGGACCTGCACGAGCGCGTGGGCATGCCGCTGTACGTGGAGCTGACGGAGTTGCCGGAGCGGTTGTTGCGGGTGGACTTCAAGGGCCGGCGCGTGGACGAGGTCTCCGAGCTTCGCGAGACGACGCGCTACACGATGAAGGTCTCCGCCGCGGACATGGTGCGGGTGCTGGACCGGAAGCTGACGTGGGAGGACTTCCTGCTGTCGTTCCGCCTGCGGCTGAGCCGGTCGCCAGACGTCTACGAGCCCATCCTCCATGGCTTCCTGGGGGTGGAAATCGAAGACATGCGCGCCTTCTGCGAAGGCGTGCGCTCCACGGAGTCGCAGCGCGAGCGGACGGTGGTGTCCGTGGGGCAGAAGCGCTTCTCCGTGCAGCGGTTCTGTCCGCATCAGGGCGCGGACCTGGCGGAGGGCTGGGTGGAGGAGGGCAAGTACCTCGTCTGTCCTCGCCACCGCTGGCAGTTCGACCTGGACGACGGAGGTCGCTGCTTGATGAATGGCTCCACGCTCTGCGCGGAGCCGGCGACGGACGCCGTTCCCGAGGAGACGGAGAAGCCCACCGTCCCCGCGCCAGTCGTCGAGCCTCGCGTGTAGCTCGCGGACGCGAGGTGTGAGGTGGGGCGCTCAGGGCTCGAAGCTGACGCCGCCCTGGGCGAGGAATGGATGCCAATGGACGCCAGCCTCGCGTTCACGGTGACGTTCTGAGCTCCCGCCTGACCGAAGCACTCGATGAATCAATGCCGCCCGAGGGTTTCCATGGATGGCTTGGAATGGGCTGGCAGGAGGAGCGTCTGACCCGCTCGGGAATCCCTGGGTTCTGGTGGATGTCTGTCTGTGTATCGGAATGAATCCGGGGATTCATGGGAGCCGGTGGATTCATCGGGCGTCCCTGGGTGAAAAGGTGAGCCCGGCGGCGGGTATGGGCGGTATTTTCGGTCCGCCATGTCTCATGCCCCCAAGCCCCCGAAGAAGATGGATGTCGCCAGGCTGATGAAGAAGGTGGACAGCCTGCTTGACGAGTCGCCGCCTCAACTGGATGACGCGGTTCCCCTTCTGCGCCAGGTGCTGGAGGCCGAGCCAGAGCGACTGATGGCGTTGCACTCCCTGAGCTGGGCGCTGGACGCCTCGCGTCGCACCGATCCGCGTCGCTGGGAGCGAACGCTGAAGGCGGAGCACTGGAGGGCCAGGGACCGCGTCCTCGAGCTGACGCGAGGCACCCGGGCCGGTGGCGACCTGAGCGATGCCCAGCGGGCGCGCTCGCTGGCCCTGAGCCTGTGGGCGGAGGAGGTCGTCGGGGGCAGTCCCACGGACGCCCAGCTCGACGCCGTGGAGGCCGCGTTGGAGGAGGCCGAGGGGCTGCGCCCGCTGCCGGACCATGCGCGGGCGCGCCGGGGACTCGACGCCTGGCGCACCTTGCGGAAGGGCCCGGGGACGAAGGGCTACGAGAAGCTGCTCGCCGTGCTGGAAGCGGCGCCCGAGCAGCGAACCCTCGACGTGGAGGACGACGGCCCGGATTGCTTCAGCGGTCTGCAGGGGGCCTTCTCCGACGAGGGCTTCGTGGCGTGGCTGCGAAAGCAGAAGCCGGCGGCGCGGCCCAAGGGGAAGAAGGCCCGTCAGCTTGACGCGGGCCTGCTGCTCGCGGCGGGGCAGGACGCCGCCCCGTTCTTCGGCCCGGGCTTCGGCGGAGGTCGAGTGGCCCGGGTGCTGGCCTTGCGCGCGCTGGGCGCGAACCTGGACGTCCAGGACGAGGATGAGCAGGGGCTGCTCCACCTGGCCGCCCGCGTGGATGACGCGGCGCTGGTGCGGGAGTTGCTCGCCCTGGGACTCTCCACGTCCGCCGTCGCCGCCGAGTCGGCCACGCCGCTGCACCTCGCGGCCGAGGATGGCGCGGTCTCCTGCATCCCCGTGCTCGTCAAGGGCGGAGCCCAGGTGGACGCGCTCGACGAGAATGGACGCACCCCGCTCTTCAACGCCCAGGTGCCTGAGGTGGCCCAGGCACTGCTCGACGTGGGCGCCGACCCCAACGGGGGCGATGGCTGGACACCGCTGCACCAGCACGTGTGCTTCCTGGACCGGGAGCCGGTCATCGAGCTCCTCCTTCGCGCGGGCGCGGACGTCACGCGCAAGGACGCGGGGGAGAAGACCCCCGCCCAGGAAGCGCTGCGCCACAAGAACCCGCGGCTCGCCGAACTCCTGGGGGCGCCGCGGCCGCCGGGCGGAAGGAAAGCCACACTGGCGAAATGATGAGACCTGGTTCGCCCCGGCGCTTGCGGGAATCCCGTATGCGCTGGGGTCGGACGTCGATGTTTGTGGCATTCCATGTCACACGCCGCCAGCTGAGAGGCATTGTTTGTAGCGCTTCATGTCACATGAGGGTTCCGCCTGCCGTGGGTTGTGTGTGGCATGACTGTGTTTGGATGGATATTGACGCCGGGATTGGAACGCCTGTGCCAGTCGTGGCAACGTCAGACGAATCACATATCGTGTTCCTGGGTGTCATCGAGCCCGATGCCACCTCTCTCCCAATCCGGAGGTATGTGATGTCTCTGTCGAGAATCGCTGGCAAGCAGTGGCTGTGGTTGTGCGGTCTGCTCGGAGGTGCGGTGGTGCTCGGTGGCGGCTGTGGCGCGCCTGACGCGGAGGTCGAGCCTCAGCCCTCCGTGGAGCAGGCGCGTCCGCTCATCCAGTGTACGCCCTCGTCGACGGGCCTGACGGCCTGTGGCGTCGTCACGACGGCCACGGGCGCACCGGTCGCTGGCGCGATGGTGGACCTGCGTGGCATTGGGACGCTCACGGCCGCGGATGGCTCATTCTCCGTGTCCGCGCCAGCGCCGATGGGCTCCGCGCTGACCATCACCGCGCCGGGGTACATGCCCCACGTCGGCGCCATCACGCGCAACGTGCTCGGGGCCCGGTTCGTGCTCCACACGCTCCACCGTCAGACCTTCACTGGCGGCACCCCCACGGTGGCGGACCCGCGCAGCGGCGCCTCCATCCAGGTGAACCTGAGCGCGCTCCAGGGCCCCTCCGGTGAGCAGCCCGTCCCCCCGTTCACGGTGGGCGTGCGCTACATCGACACGGGCCTGCTCGCGATGCCGGGCGCGGACGCCGCCATCAACCGCGCGGGCCAGACGGTCTTCCTGGAGTCGCGTGGCGCCATCTACACGGAGGTGCGCGACGCCAAGGGCACCCTGCTCAAGCTGCGCGCGGGCGCGACGGCCCGCATCTTCATCCCACTCACCAACGACATGGCCGGCTCCGCGCCGAGCTCCATCGCGCTGTGGTCCATGGGCGTGGGCACCAACGTGTGGAACCAGCAGGCCGCCCCCGCCACGCGGGCGCCCAACCCGACGCAGTGCGGGGTGCGTGAGACCGTCACGTGTGACCCTGACGACTGCAGCCGCATCTCGTCGACCGGCTTCGGGGGCAACACCAGCGAGATTGGCTTCGTCAACGCGGACATCGAAAAGACGAACCCCGCCTGTCTGCGCGTGGTGGTGAACGCCGCGTCGCTGCCGCCCGGCACCGTGCTGCCCATCTGCCTGGAGCTGGAGATTCCGATCCCCACCGGTGGGACGCAGACGCGCAACATGTGCGTGGGGGCGGGCACCGACGTCCTCTACAACCTGCCGGCCAACGTCAACGTCACCGTGCGCCAGGCCTCGGGCTTCGGGTGTCCGCCGCCGCCCAGCGGCAGCGTGACGGTGAACACGGGCGCGCCGTGGGGCGGCGCCGGCGTGCCTGCTTCCCCCGGCCAGTGCAATGGCGTGCTGACGCTGCCGCCGCTGCCTTGACGTGAGTCGATGGTTGCAAGGGGCTCCGGCGTGCTCGCGCGCCGGGGCCTTGTCGTCGCCGAAATGAAGGGTGCCGTGTCCGGAAAGGTCGCCGTCCAGCAGCCGACAGCCATCCGCGACTGACAGGCGATTACGAGCCCCCGCCCGAACGGAGACCATCCCGGCCTCCGAATGCGTGCCATTCCCAAAGGGCGAACCCCCTTCCGTCGACGTCGTGTGGCTGTCATTGGCGCGGGGGTCGCGCGCGACGCCGTCATGCTTGTTCGGGGCGACCGCTGGGGAGCGCCTCGCAACGCCGCGGTGACCGTCGCGCCTTCCATGCCGCCAGCCCTGCCGCTGCGTTCCCCGCGCTCCGCGCTGCTCCAGGGCGCGCTGACGGGTCTGGCGCCGCCGCGTGGTTTTTCTGTCCGGGCTTGATGCGTGCTCGGGCTCGAAGCAGCTTCACCACCCCAGTCGGAGGTATCCCAGATGAGGGATGTCGCGCATTCCACCCTGTCTCTCCATGAGTCCCGAAGCAGTGCGGCGGAGCTCGTCCGGAGCATCCTGCCCATCCTCTATGGCGTCGACGAGCGCCCGCCTCGGGCGGCCGCGACGAAGCACTACCATCCCGATGCCACCTTCCAGGATCCGCTCCTCACGGTGCAGGGAATCGAGAGCATCCGGCGGCTCGTCTACGTCAACCGGACGTTCCTCACGGACTGCCGCATCGTGTTCGGGGATGTCGCGGAGACCGTCCGTCCGGATGGCTCGCACGTCGTGCTGGCCGACGTGACGTGCACGCTGGTCTTCAAGCACTTCCTCCTGTGGCGCCCCTGGCAGAAGCTGGTCGGGGACTCCTTCACCTATCAAGCGGTGCACAAGGTCGTGCTCGACGAGGACCTCAAGGTCACCGCGCATGAAGAGCATTTCAGCGTGAGGTCCGTGCTCGATACCGTCCCGGTGGGCCGCGCGCTGTATGCGCTGCTCCGCAAGGTGGATGCCGGCTGTACGTCGGACTTCGGCTACACGCTGAACCAGTACATCGCCGGGGACCGGTCCATCCGCACCGTGCTCTGAAGTGTCGCCCGAGCGCTTCGGCCCTCGCCGAGGCGCGCCGGGACCCGACGCGAGGGCTTCGCGCGAGTCAGGGCGTCCGGGCCAGCGTGTCCGCCTTGAGGTGTCCCAGGTCCGTGCGAGCCCCGCCCTCGATGACGAAGGGGCGCTTGTCGAGACTCCCCTCCATCGTCAGGAAGTGCTCTCCCGGGGGAAGACCCGCCACGATGAAGCGCCCGTCCGCCCCCCGGAAGGACATGGGGTGGTAGATCCAGTCGTCGACGTTCAGGCGCGGGCCCACGACATACGTCCCCTCCTGGGTGACGTCGACGTGGCCGACGACGGCGCCGGTGTCCTCCAAGCGGATGTCCGCGACCACCCTCTGGCCCTCGGTGGCCGTGACGGTGACGCTGCCGGCGCGGCCGTCATCGAGCCACGCATGGACGACGGTCTGCGTCCCCACGACGGGATTCACCACGAAGGCCGAGCCCTCGAAGCGGATCTGGCTGAAGTAACGAGGGCTCTGACTGCAGCCTCTCCAGTACTGGGTGGGCTTCATCACGGAGATGCGTGCCCCCTTCGCGGGCGTGCCGTCCGGCATGAGGACATGACCCGCCAGATCGAAGTAGTGCGGCACCGGAGGATGGGGTGGCCCGATGGTGACTCCGTGGACGTTCGAGTCATACGGAACCTTGATGGACAGCGGGACTCCGGGGGCCAATTCCACCTTCTTCCATCCGTCGAGGGTCGACCAGCCGTGGACGCCGCTCACGTGCGCGGTGTGGCTTCCCACCTCGACGTTGCCGGTCCAACCGCCATCGTCCTGACGCCGCAGCGGAACGCCGACGGAGACGGATTCGATGACATCCACGTTGTTGGACTTCTTGAACCGGGACCAGCGGCGATTGCGGCTGCGCGAGGGTTGGACTGTCACGGTGGTGAAGCCCGCGAACTGGATGTCCAGCCGAGCCTCCTCTCCCGCTTTGACGTCGAGGTCGCGACCCAGCCCCTGGCCCTCGGGGGAGAAGGGATGGATGTAGACGGGGCCCGGCGAAACGCCATCCAGGCGGTAGTGGCCTTGCGCGTCCGTGATGGCCTGGGTGGGCATCCACTTCTCGACCGAGCGCTCGCCCCTGGCCATCAATCGCACCCCCTGGGCGGGCGTCCCATCGAGCTTGCGCACCTGTCCGGTGACGGTGGCGCCGGGAGGCAGCGCCAGGTGGGCGGTGATGGTTCCTCCGGCGACGAGGCCCACGTCCGGCTCGCAGTCCTCGCCGTGCCCCGCGCCGCGCGCGCAGAGGTGGAAGTGCCCGGGGAGCGCGGCGGGGAACCGCGCCAGGCCCTGCTCATCCGTGAGCGCGGACTCCAAGGGATTGGCCAGGTCGACGGGCTCGCGAATGATGGCGACCATGGCTCCCGCGAGAGGCCGCTGGTCCTGGGCGGAGACGACGCGGACCTCCGCGAGTCCCGTCCCATCCCGCGTGGGCGGCGTCAGTGGTGGACGAGGCCTGGGCGCGGAGGGGCTCGCGGGAGGGGCCGTGGGTTGGAG
>NZ_JABUMQ010000170.1:0-23491 GCF_013336645.1 Myxococcus sp. CA039A
CCCGAGACCCGCCCCCCGGCGGTGAGGTGGGCGGGTCTCGGGCGCCTCGGCTCGTCCTCGGGGTGGAGTCCTCCCGGAGCGTCGGGAGGTGGGATACGCTGTCGGCCGCGTCCAAGGCTCCACCGGACGCCGAGGTGGCCCCCATGAGCGCATCCCCCCTCTTTGGTGACCTGCTGCTCAAGCTGGGTATCGTCACGCCCGTGCAGGTGCAGGAAGCCCTGGCCCTCCAGGCGCTCACTGGCCAGCGCGTGGGCGAGGCGCTCATCTCCCTCGGCTACGTCACCCGGGAGCAGATTCAGGACGCGCTGGGAGAGGCGTTGGGTCTGCACCACGACAAGGGGCCCTCGCAGCCCGCCCTGGGCGAGCTGCTGGTGGGGCTCAAGTACGTGACGCTCGCGCAGCTCGAGGAAGCGCTCGCCCGTCAGCGCCGCGACGGGCGCAAGCTGGGCGAAATCCTCGTGGAGCTGGGGCACTGCACGTACAAGCAAATCTACGAGGCGCTCGGCCTGCAGAACCGCATCGCGGGCCGGCAGGAGAATCCGCGGCCCTTCATCGACGGGCGCCGCCGCGTCGTCGTCGTGGACGACAGCCCGCTGGCGTGTGCCTTCGTGCAGGAGGGCTTGGTCGCCCTGGGCTACGAGGTCCTCTGCTTCCAGGACCCGTTCGAGGGGCTGGAGGGCATGAGCCGGCTTCAGCCCGCCATCGTCCTGAGCGATTTGGAGATGCCGGGCCTGGATGGCGTGGAGCTGTGCCGCCGACTCAAGGAGGGCCCCACGCGGGGCCTGCCCGTCATCATCCTCACCGCGAATGACCGCGAGGCGGAGCGTGTGCGCGGCCTGCGCGCGGGCGCGGACGACTACGTCAACAAGTCCGCGTCCATGGATGAGCTGGCGGCGCGCATCGAGAGCGTGGTGCGCCGCACCGGTGAGACGGAGCGGATGCGCAAGCTGTTCGCTCGCTACACGTCCGCGGCGGTGGTGGACGAAATCCTCAAGAGCGCGGACGCGGTGGTGCTCACCGGCGAGAAGCGCGAAGTGACGGTGTTGTTCGCGGACATCCGCAACTTCACCGGGCTGGCGGAGAGCCTCCCTCCCGAGCAGGTCGTCGGAGTGCTCAACCAGGTGCTGGGCCGGCTGTCCGACGCGGTGCTCACGTGCGGGGGCACGCTGGACAAGTTCCTCGGCGACGGGCTGATGGCGGTGTTCGGCGCCCCGGTGGCGCGCACGGACGACGCGCTGCGCGCGCTCCAGTGCGCGAAGATGATGATGGACGCGATGACGGACCTGCGCGTGGAGGCGGAGGCCGAGTGGGCCGCCAACGGCCGCGAGGGCCACCCGCTGGTGCTGGAGCTGGGCGTGGGCATCAACTCGGGCGTCGTCGTCGCCGGCAACATCGGCAGCACCGTGCGCTCCGAGTACACCTGCATCGGCGACGCGGTGAATGTGGCCGCGCGGCTGTGCGCGCTCGCCGGCCCCGGGGAAATCCTCGTGGGCGAGCGCACCCGGGAGCTGGTGGACGCCAACGAGACGGCCTTCGAGGACCTGCCCCCTGTCCGCCTGAAGGGTAAGCAGCAGCCGGTGCCGCTATTCCGCGCGCTTTAGGCCCGCGTGAAGTCTTCCGCACCCCAGGCCCCCTCTGGCGGTAGGGTGGGGGGCATGAATCCGTCCGCTGACGACCGCCCTCCGCCCTCCCGTCGCTCACCCGTGCTGTGGGTGGGGCTGGTGTTCGCCCTCGCCCTCATCTGCGCGGTGCTGGTGGGGGCGCTGACGCGCTCGAAGGCGGTGTACGCGGAGCGGATCCACCAGGACATCGGCGTGCTGGAGGACGCGCTGTCGCGCTTCCACGCGGACGGCAACGAGCTGCCGGAAGAAGCGGACCTGGAGCCCCTGCTGGTGCCCAAGTACCTGCCCGCGCTGCCGCTGGACCCGTGGGGTCGGCACTACCGGTACACCAGCAACGGCACCCAGGTGTTCATCGCGACGTTCGGCAAGAGCGACGACCGGGGCGGCAGCCGCGAGGAGCAGGACCACACCAACCACGACGGACACCCCCGGCCGGAGCCGGTGAAGTAGCCGTCCTGACGTGCGGCCGTGTGCCTTCGGGCCCGGCGACCGGTGGGCCTCCGGGCGGGCTGTCATGACGGAGGGGCCCCCCGCCTGGCGGCGTCGTGCGCATCTGTCCTGGAGGGGATGGACGTCCAGGCCATCCCCGCGAGGAGGGCGGCCATGGCCATCGTCTGTGCGAGCCCGCTGATGGCGCGGGAGTCCCGGGAAGTGGAGGTCGCCGCGGCCCTGGCGGCCCGGCTGGGAGAGCCGCTCCTGCTCGTGGGCGTCATCGACGGCGAGCCGCTGACGGAGGCCACGCGCCTGGAGGCCCAGCGGCACCTGGAGGCGCAGGCGGAGCGATTGGAGCTCCCCCCGGGCCGGGTGAGTTGCCGGGTGCGCTCGGACACGGACGCGGTGCTCGCGGACGAGGAGTGCCGCCACTCGCGCTGGGTGGTGGCCGCGGCGGAGGGCTGGCGCACGTCGGCCTGGAGGCGCGCGTCGCTGCCGGAGCGGCTGGCGCGACGTGGCTGCGGCCCGGTGCTGTCGGTGCGCCGCGCGGACGCGCTGGTGGACTGGCTGCGAGGACGGCGGCGCCTGCTCGTCGTGGTGGGCGTGGATCCACTGTCCCCCACCGCCGACGCCGCCGTGGCTTTCCTGCGCGAGCTGCGCCGGGTGGGGCCGTGCGACGTGCTGGCCACCTACGTGTGCTCGCCGCTGGAGGAGCGCGACCGGTTGGGCATCCACACCCCCGTCCACGTGGACCTGCTGGAGCCCCAGGCGCGGGACATGGAGGCGTTGGACCCGGCGGTGGAGACGGTGCTGCTGCGCGAGGTGCGTGAGCAGGTGGGGGACTTGCTGGGAGAGGGCGGCGTGGAGGTGGTGCTGGAGCCGGGCTTCGGCAGGCCGGCGGACCACCTGCTGCACGTGGCGCTCTCTCGCGGCGCGGACCTCGTCGTGGTGGGCATGCGCGCGCGCGGCGCGGTGAAGCGGCTGTGGCACGGCTCGGTGTCGGCCGGGGTGCTGCGCAACGCGGAGCAGGCCGTGGTGTGCGTGCCGGACGTGCTGCGCGAGCCCCGGCATGCGCTGCCGCCGCGCAGCGTGCTGGTGCCGGTGGACTTCTCCGACGCGTCCGAGCGCGCCATCGCCCAGGCCCGCTCCCTGGTGGGGCCGGGCGGCCGGGTGCACCTGCTGCACGTGCACCGCAAGCGCCTGGGCGAGACGGGGGGCTTCATGGACCACTACGGCGTGCTGCCGGAGCCTCCTCGCGAGCGCGAGGTGATGCTGCGACGGCTGTGGGAGCTGGTGCCTCGCGACGAGGGCGCCCAGGCGCTGCGCTGGAGCGTGGAGGGCGTGACGGGCGAGGACATCGCGCAGGCCATCTGCCAGGCCACCGAGCGCGAGGGCGTGGACCTGGTCTGCCTGGGGACGTCGGGGGAGCCCTCGCGGGAGCCGGACGCGCTGCCCGGCGCGGTGGCTCGGGAGCTGGTGGCGCGCTGCCGCCGGCCCGTCATGGTGGTGCCCGGCACGTGACACGTTTGAGACAGCAGTCACTCAGGTACACATGAAAGGGTTTTCAGGTGGGTCGCTTCGAGCCCCACCTGTCAGGACACGTGGCCCGTTGAACGGGAGACCCGATGGGGCGCTAGAATCCCCGCACCACGCATCACAGCAGGGGGTTTGCCGGTGACGCTCAGTGGTTACCGAGAAGAAGAGCTCGTCTGCAATCGTGCCTCGCTCATCATCCATGGCGGCACGGAGGAGGAGCGCCGCAGCTGGGCCCAGGAGGCCGCGCGCAACTTCGACGTGGAGCTCGTGGAGGTGCGACAGGCCACGGACCTGGCCGCGGCGCTTCGCCAGCGCAACGGCGTGTTGTTCATCCCCGATGCCGCCAAGCTCGGGCGCGACGCGCAGGGGCTCATCCTGCGCTGCCTGCAGATGCAGGAGGAGCGGCCCAAGGTCGTGGTGGGGGTGTCGGGCGCGGCGGACGCGGCGCTCTCTCGAGGCACGCTGCGGGAGGATCTACACTACCGCCTGCACCAGGCGCAGGTGGACCTGCAGAAGGACGGCATGCGGGAGCTGCTGCGGCGGCGCTGGGCGCTCCAGTCGGAGCAGCTCGCGCTGAAGGCCGCCGCCGCGAAGGCCGTCGCGGAGTCGGAGCGCGAGGCCGCGGAGGCCCGTCGCCCCGGCTCGGTGACGCGCACGCTCCCCAAGGCGCGCAAGCCGGTCTCCAGCTCGCGCAAGCCGGCGTCCCGCAACCTGTCGCCTCGCTGAAGGGCGCGAGTGCGCGCTTCTCGCGCGAGGGGCCTTTGTCCCCTCGCGCCGTCGTCAGTCGAGGCGCGAGGGCCCGTCGGCGCCCGGCCCACTCGAAGACGCGAGGAGACCCCATGTCGCTGGAGCTCATCCGAGGAGACATCACCCGAGTCGACGCGGACGCCATCGTCAACGCGGCCAACAGCTCACTGTTGGGCGGCGGAGGCGTGGATGGCGCCATCCACCGCGCGGCCGGTCCGGAGCTGGTGGCCGAGTGCCGGCTCCTGCACGGCTGCCCCACCGGACAGGCGAAGGTGACGCGGGGCTACCGCCTGCCCGCCCGACACGTCATCCACACCGTCGGCCCCGTCTGGCGCGGCGGCACCCATGGCGAAGAGGCCACGCTGGCCCGGTGCTACAAGAGCGTCTTCGCCCGGGTGTCGGAGCTGGGGCTGCGCTCGGTGGCCTTCCCCTCCATCTCCACGGGCATCTACGGCTTTCCCATCGAGAAGGCCGCTCCCGTGGCCCTCCGGGAAATCCAGGCCGCCCTGGCCCGACTGTCACATCTTGAGAAGGTGACAGTGGTGCTCTTCTCGGAGGCGGACCTGGAGACGTATCAGCGCGCGCTCGAGGGGCTCCAGGGGGCCCCGGGGGGCGAGAATGTGTGAACGAGGAAAACTGGGCTAGAGTTTCGCCCACGTCCTTTCTTCGTCGGAGCATCACATGTCTCAGGAGAATGCTTCCCCCAAGCCCAAGCGCGGGCTCAAGCGGCCCATCGAGGTGGTTCGCGCCGAGCTGATGAGCGACGCGGACACCAAGAAGATCGCCGCGGCCGTGAACATGAAGCTCGAGGACTACGTGGAGCTGGTCCTCAAGTACGCGCAGGACAAGGACCTCGACCCGGAGCTGAACATCGTCCCCGACGAGGAGCTGAAGAAGAACGGCATCACCCCGCTGACGTCCGACGAGGCCGCGGACCTCCTCATCCGAGGGATGAAGGGCGAGCTGCCCGGGTCGGCTCCGGACTTCGACAACTCCAAGTTCGAGCAGAAGGCCGCGGGCGGGAAGCCCTCGCTGGGCGCGCCGGACGCTCCGTTGCCGCCGTCGACGCCGTCGGCCCCCTCCACGGGGACCCAGGACGCCGCGGCGCGGCAGGCGATGTTGGATCAGATCAAGCGGGGCGGTGGCGGCCGGGCCTGAGGTCCGGCCCCCTGGGCTGGAAAGCGGAAGAAAATCCGACGGAAATTCTGGCGGAAACTATTCAGCCGCTCTGTCGAGAATCACTGTGAGTCTTCTCTCTCCCAAACTTCCGCGTCCCCCGCGAACTCTGAGGTGTCACCATGGGCCTGTTCAATCTGAATCCCGCGAAGCTGTTCAAGGACGTCCTCAAGGGCATTGGCTCCGCGGCGGAGAAGGTCGGCGGCCTCGCCGGTGGCATCGCGAAGTTTGGTGAGAAGCTGCTGGGCTTCCTGAAGAAGCCGGCCTCGGAAATCATCGAGCCCATCACCAACAAGATCAGCGAGCAGATCAACAAGATCCCCTACGTGGGCAAGTTCCTGGCCCCGGTGGTGGACGGCCTGCTGAAGCAGGGCGTGACGTCGCTGGTCGGCGAGGGCCCCATCGGCGGCATCGGCGCGCTGGCGAAGGCCACCTCGAAGATCGAGGACGTGACCAAGGTCGCCGAGCAGGTTCGCGCTGGCGCCGAGAAGGTGGGCGCGTGGACGGACAACGTCCTCGGCCAGCAGAACGTGCAGAACATCATCGCGCAGCGCCACGCCTCCTTCATCGAGTAAGGCCTCGCGCCCCTGGCGCGAAGATGTGGCAAGCCCGAGGGCCGGTCCTCCGCGAGAGCGGGGCCGGCCCTTCGGCTTTGCGGGGTACGGGAGGCTGGGTGTCTCCCGGCGAGAGGGATGAGCACCAAGGGCTGGTCTTCCGCGAGAGCGGGGTTGGCCCTTCGGCTTTTGCGGGTACGGGAGGCTGGGTGCCCCCTGGCGAGATGAATGAGCACCGAGGGCTGGCCTTCCGCGAGAGTGGGGTCGGCCCTCCGGCTTTGCGGGGTACGGAGGTTGGGTGTCCCCTGGCGAGATGAATGAGCACCGAGGGCTGGCCTTCCGTGAGAGCGGGGCCGGCCCTTCGGCTTTGCGGGGGACGGGAGGACTCGTGTCCCCAAGCGACGAGGTGGGCACGGAGGGCTGGTCCTCCGTGAAGGCGGGGTTGGCCCTTTGGCTTTGCACAGGAGGTTGGCCCCCCTACCAGCCAGGATGAATGGGCATCGGGGCTGGTCTTCCGCGAGAGCGGGGTCGGCCCTTCGGCTTGCCCAGGCACGTGTGGCTGGAGCGGTGGTTCTCGTCGGAGCGACAGGTGAGGGGGGCTGAGGCCTGGCTTCTCACAGGGCCAGGGCTTCAACAGGCCCTGCCCGGGACGGGCTTCCGTTCTGGAAGGTTCGGGCCAGGGCTGGCGACGATGGAGTGAGTCCGCCTCTGCGCGGCTCTACCCTTCATGGAAGGAGGCCACATTTCAGCCGCTTGGAGCGAGCCAGGCTCAGTGGATGCTCCTCGTTACGGCGAAGCAGTCCCTCAGTTCGCGTGGTCGGGCACCAAACCTGGGTGAATGGATACCCAGTTGTGATCCTCGCCCCTGAGGCAAAATCCACACTGGCAGTATGGATTCTTGAGGGCTTTTTTCTCGGCTTCTAAGGCAGTGGATCACGCCCGTGCGAAGCGGTGTGGCGCTGCCGCGAGAAGTTCCTGGGAAGGGGTGTGGCGCGCCCTGTGGATCATCCCGGCCCGGGTTTCGGTGCGGGTCAGCCCTCTTCGCGGGCGAGGCGCTTCACGTCGCGCAGGAGCCGGTCGGTCGAGTCGCTGTCGGCGCTGTCGTAGTAGCCGCGAATCTCTCCGCGCGAGTCGACGAGGACGAAGTGCGTACCGTGGAAGATGGAGAGCAGGTCGTCCTCGGCGGCGCCGGCCTCACGGCCCATGCTGACCTTGAAGCCCTGGACGATGGTGTCCTTGAGCACGTCGTAGTCGCCGGTGAGGAAGCTCCAGCGGGCGAAGTTGGCGCCATGGAGCTGGCCGTATTCGGCGAGGCGCTCGGGCGTGTCGTACTTCGGGTCGACGGAGAAGGAGACGAGCTGGAGGTTCGGGCCGAAGGAGTCGGTGCTCGTCTGCACCTGCGCCATCTTCCGGGTGAAGGCCGGGCACACGGTGGGGCAGCGGGTGAAGATGAAGTTGGCGATGAAGGGGTGGCCCTTGAGCTGGGCGTTGCCGAAGGGCTTGCCGTCCTGGCGGGTGAAGGTGAAGTCCGGCAGGGCGCCCAGCTGGGGCAGGGGTTCGTTGCCCGCGCGCATCAGGTTGACGGCGGCGACCGAGGCGAGTCCCAGGGCGACAACGGCGAGGCCGGCCCAGAAGCCGGGGCGTTGCGTGAGACGGGCCGGGGGGAGCGCGAGAGGGGAGTCGGCGGACATGGCCCGGACCTAACGAAAGGACTGGGAGGGCACAAGCGCGTCGGAGGGACAGGGGTCAACCTGCCTACTCGCGAGGTGTAGTCGGCAGCAGGCCGCCCCGAGGGCAGGCGGGCCCGGGGAACGCGGACGGGGCCGTGGCTTGAGGCCTCAGGGGCAGCGTGCTAGCCGGGAGAGCGGTGATGACTGGCGAGAGCGCTCCACTCCGAGTCGACGAGCCGCGTCCCATCTTCCGGGGCGAGGGATGACGGGGCGCATGGCACGCGACGCCGCCGTGTCCTGCCATCCTGAGCGAGAAATGGATGGGCGCATGTCACTCGATGGCGCCGCCTCCCACGTTTCGGAGCGAGGGGCGGATGGGCGCATGTCACTCAATGGCGCCGCGTCCTGCCGTCCGGAGCGAGAAATGGATGGGCGCATGTCACTCGATGGCGCTGCGTCCCACGTTCCGGAGCGAGGGACGGATGGGCGCAAGCTCCTCGACGACGCCGTGTCCCTCCTTCCGAGCCGAGAGCTTCGAGCGCGCATGTATCCAGTCGGAGCAGCCGCAGCGATTCCCATAGAGAGCTCCACCTCGGGGCGACGAGGCGCATCCGTTCTTTCATCGCGAGCGATGCGCGTGAGCGAATCAGTCGAACTCCCCATCCAGGCGCCAGGCACTGTGTTCCGCTGCCCTGCGGGAACGATGCGCGGGACCTTGTCGCTCGCCGGGCTCCTCCTGGCCCTCATGCCCCTGGACGTGCTCGCCTGTGCGACGTGCTCCCTGCGCGAGCCCGAGTCCGCGGTGCGCTCCGCGCTCCTGGTCGTGGGGTTGATGCTCACGCCCTTCCTGGTGGTGGGCGTGGGGCTATGGGCGGTGCGGCGCGCGGGCCGGGAGGATGGCGCGTGAGCACGTCCGTCGAGGAGAAATCCCAGCCATCGTTGGACACGCCCACGAGCGCGAGGACGCTGGCGCTCCCCGAGGACGCGAGTGTCGACGGGCATCGCATCGACGCGCTGCTGGGTTGGAGTCATCGCTTCGAGGCGGGCATGGCCGCCCTCGCGCTCGGGTGGATGGTGGTGGCGGTGTGGCGCTTCCGAGGCTCGAAGCGAGCAGCCTCGGACGGAGGCACGAAGCGCTCCCGCGCGTGGGTGCTCGGCCTGGCGCTGAGCACGTTCCTGGTGGTGGACGGAGCGCTGCTGGTGGGCTCGGAGGGCTATCTGCGGGACGTGCTGTGGAACCTCGACGTCCCCGCGAAGGACCCGCGCACGGTGCGGATTGAAATCAACGCCCACCAGTGGTCCTGGGAGGCGCGCTACGCGGGCGAAGATGGCCGCTTCAACACACCGGACGACGTGGTGACGTGGAACGACCTGCGCGTGCCAGCGGGAGTCCCTGTCTGGGTGCAACTCGTCTCCACGGATGTGGTGCACGGCTTCTCGCTGCCGAACTTCCGCGTGAAGCTGGATGCGATTCCGGGGCGCGTGAATCAGACCTGGTTCCGTGCCGCGCGCGAGGGTGCCTGGGAAGTGGCCTGCTATCAGCACTGCGGCACCAGTCACTACCGCATGCGCGGCGAGCTGCGAGCCCTGTCCGCGGAGGCCTATGCCGCATGGCTGCGCGAAGCGGGAAGGCAGGCCGTGCAGGCGTACGACGTGGATGACAGCGCGGCCCACTGGGGCTGGGAGTGGAAGGCGCCGTGAGTCTTCTCTCGCTCGACCACAAGGACGTGGCGCGGCGCTACCTGTGGAGCGGGCTGGGCTTCCTGTTGCTCGGAGGACTGCTGGCGCTGGCCATCCGCTGGCAGTGGGCCTGGCCGGGGCGCCCGGTGCCTGGGCTCGCGTGGGCACTGCCCGAGTCCCACGGCGCGTTGACGCCTCCCACGTACACGGCCGTCTTCACGATGCACGGCCTGGTGATGATCTTCTTCGCGGTGACGCCGCTGCTCTTCGGCGCACTGGGGCACTTCGTGTTGCCGCTGGCCATCGGTGCACGGGGGCTCGCCTTCCCGCGACTCTCGGCGCTGGGCTACTGGGTGTACGCGCTCGGGGGCGTGTTGGTGCTGGCCTCGTTCGCGGTGCGGCTCGGGCCGGCGAGCGCTGGCTGGACGGCGTACCCACCGCTGTCGACGTCGGCCTTCACGCCCGGATTGGGGCAGACGCTGGTGACGGTGGCGGTGTTGTGCGCGGGGACTTCGGCCTTCACGTACGGCTTGAACTTCGTCGTCACGGTGGCGCGGTGCCGAGCGCCGGGGATGACGTGGGGACGACTGCCCCTGACGGTGTGGGGACTGTTCTTCGCCTCGGTGTTGAACGTGGTGTTCGTGCCGGTGCTGGCCGCTGCAACAGTGTTGCTGTTGATGGACCGATTGCTGGGCACGCAGTTCTTCATCGCGGGCGCGGCGGCGGTGGGCGGTGGTGGAGACCCGGTGGTGTATCAGCACCTCTTCTGGCTGTTCGGCCATCCGGAGGTCTACATCCTCATCCTGCCCGCGTGGGGCATGGTGGGGGACCTGGTGGCGTTCTTCAGTCGCAAGCCCGCGCATGGCTATCGACTGACGGCGGGGGCCATGGGGACGGTGTCCGCGCTGAGTGGACTCGTCTACGCGCACCACCTCTTCACCAGTGGCATGTCTCCATTGCTGGGCCGCACGTTCATGGTGCTGACGCTGCTCATCTCCCTGCCGGCGGAGGTGATGTTCCTCAACTGGCTGATGACGCTGTGGCGAGGCAGCGTGCGGCTGACGTCGCCGATGCTCGCGGCGCTGGCGACGATGGTGGTGTTCGGACTGGGCGGAATCACGGGGCTCGCGCTGGGCGCGGTGGCCACGGACGTGCCGTTGCACGGGACGCTGTGGGTGGTGGGGCACTTCCACCTGACGATGGGAGCCGCGAGCTTCCTGGGCCTGTTCGCGGGTCTCTACTTCTGGTTCCCGAAGATGTTCGGCCGCGCGCTGCACGAGGGACTCGCGAAGGTGCACGTGCTGTCGAGCGCGGTGCTGTTCCTCGGCGTGTTCGGCGGGCAGCTCGCGGCGGGCTACGCGGGGCAACTGCGGCGGCTGTATGACCCGTACCAGTACACGTACCTGAAGCACCTGTTGCCGCTGAACCAGTGGACGACGGTGTGCGCGTTCCTGCTGGGCGCCGCGCAGGGGGTGTTCGTGGTGAACCTGGTGTGGACGTTGCGTCGAGGGCGAGCCGCGGAAGCGAACCCGTGGCAGGTGGGAACGCTCGAGTGGACGTGTGCATCGAGCCCGCCCGGCGAAGGCAACTTCACCCAAGTCCCCGTGGTGCTGCGCGGGCCGCATGCGCTGTCGCAGCCGGAGGTGCTGGAGCAACTGGGGCGCGACTGGATTGGACAGGCGGAAGTCCTGCCAGGTGTGGCCCGAGAGGGTGCGGGTGAAGAAGCACTCGCCACGGTGTCCACCGTGGGGAGTGTGACATGAGCGAGCGCGGACGGAGTCCAGCCGAGCACCTGTCGAACCCTGCACGAGCCCCCAGGTGCGCGACATGAGCGCGGAGAGCAAGCCGGCGGTGGATGAGCCCCGCTCCTCCGAGTCGGAGACGCGCGCCGATGCCACTCCGCCCTCGATGTCTCAACCTCTCGGCATGACGCCGCTGACTGCCGCGAGCGACGCCCGCACGGAGAACGCGAACGCGGAGGGCACAGCGTGGCTCGGCACGGTGCTGGGGCTCGCCGCGTGGACGATGTTCTTCGCCTCGCTCGCCTTCGCGGTGGGCTGGTATCGGATGCGCGAACCGTGGCCCACGCTCCCCGTGTCCCTGTTGGGACTGAGTCTCACGGGGCTCCTGCTGTTCGTGGGGAGCGCCGTGCTCCACCTGGGCCTCCGTCGGCGCGAGTCACCGTGGCCCGCGAGGTGTGCCCTGCTCCTGGGGCTGGGCTTCCTCGCGCTCCAGGCGATGTGGACGCATCAGGCCTGGTGGACCGAGCACGTGCGCATCCCCGAGGGCGGAGTCTCCGCATCCGCGTTCCACGGGCTTACGGCGCTGCATGCGCTGCATGTGCTCGTGGTGACTTTCAATCTCTTCCTCGTCTGCTGGCGCCACACGCGCGGCGCGGACGTGCGAGCCTCCTTGCGACGTCACGTGCTGGGCTGGCACTTCGTGACGGCGATGTGGGTGCTCCTCTTCGTGGCGGTGTACCTCCCATGACTCCTCGCGGAACGTTCCGTGTGAACACCCTTCGCGCCCTGACGGTGTTGTTGCCGCTCGTGCTCACGGGCTGTCGCTCGAAGAGTGCCCCCAGCTTCGAGCCCCTGAAGCTCGCGGACGGCCGAGTCATCCCGGCGGAGACGCTCACTCGCGGGCACTCGGTGTACACGTACTACTGCGCGTCCTGTCACGGAGAACTCGGTGACGGACAAGGGCCCGCGGGGCGTGGGATGAGGCCCGTGCCTCGCAGCTTCCGTCAGGGCCTCTTCAAGTTCGGCGGCGTCGCGGTTGGCGAGCTGCCCACGGACGATGCGCTGAAGCGCACGCTGCGTCGCGGCCTGCACGGCACGCCGATGTTCGCGTGGGACGTGCCCGACGCGGACCTGGACGCGGTGCTGCAATACGTGAAGACCTTCAGCCCGCGCTGGAAGGAAGAAGTCCCCGGCAAGCCCCTGGCCGTGTCGACCGACCCGTGGCGGGGCCGAGACGCGGAGGCCATCGAGCGAGGCCGGGTCGCCTACCACGTCTCGGGCGCGGGGAACGCGGGCTGCTCGAGCTGCCATGTCGCGTACCTTCCCCGCTCGGAGCTGGCCGCGCTGCTGAAGAAGGCGCTGGGCCGCGACGTGGACCTGTCCAAGATGGACCCTTACACCGCCCTGGCCCGGGAGTCGGACCACCCGGTGGCGGTGGACGCGAAGGGCGAGCCCACGAAGACGGAGAAGGTGCTGCCTCCAGACTTCCTCTTCCAGCCGCTGCGCACGGTGTGGCCGGTGGGAGACACGGTGGACGGCTCCACGTACACGGCCGAGCGCCAGCGCGAGGACCTCTACCGCGTCATCTCCTCGGGCGTGGGCGGCGCGGCGATGCCCACGTGGAAGGGCGCCATCCCCGAGGAGAACCTGTGGGCGCTCGCGTACTACGTGCAGACGCTCGTCGTGCTGCGCGACACGGACGCGGCCGATGAGCTCAAGACCCGACTGCGAAGCTCGGCTCAGTGAGTCGTTCCCGAAGGTGCACGGGCGTCACGTGTGCATCCTCCGTGGGGACGCGAGCGAGCCGGATGAGCTTCAGTCGGGACAACAGCCGCATCACCTGCCACGTGGGGTCCAGCTCGAAGCGTCGCGCGGCGAAGTCAGGGCTCGCGGGTCGGGCATGGTGGTTGTTCTGGAACAGCTCGCCCATGCACACCACGTCCATGGGCAGCGTGTTGCGTGACGCGTCCCGGCTCGCGAAGTTGCGATAGCCGTAGCGGTGTCCGCACCAGTTGACGATGGCGCCGTGCACCGGCCCCATCACGAAGTGCGCGGGCAGGAGCGCCCAGTGCCACCGTCGCGTGGCGAAGCGCCGATAGAACAGCGTGTAGAGCGCGCCGAAGCCCAGTCGCGCGGGCCAGCTGTTGAAGACCTTCTCGAGCGCGGGCCACTCGGGATAGCCCCCGAGGAAGCGAGCCTCCGGCTGGATGCGCCCGGTGAGCAGGCCCGCGTAGCGCTGGGCCGTCCGGAACATCATCCGCAGCGGATTCTTCTGGTGCGCGGGCGAGTGGGGGTCCTTCTCGGTGTCCGCGTAGGCGTGGTGCTCGCGGTGGAGGATGGCGTAGGCGCGCGGGTCCAGATAGCTGGAGCCCTGCACCAGCGCGGTGCAGAGGTGGAGGGCGCGCTCGGTGCGAGGCCGCATCGTGTACATGCGATGCGCGGCGTAGCGGTGCTGGAAGAGGCTCTGGAAGAGCACGCTCAGCGTCCAGTGTGACGCGAAGAATAGGTAGACCATGTAGGGTCAACCTCGGGTCGTGTCACTCCCCTGTCAGACCTGTCCCGAAACAGACATTGAGGGTTCATTCCCGCGCGAAGTCGGGTGGCTGGACAGTGGCTCGGTTGGCGCCACCCTCATTCGTCCATACGTCCTGGTCCGGCAGGTGGTAACGCCAGTGGGAGAGCGTGCTCGCGGGAGTCGAGCGTGACGTCATCTTCGCATCGCCAAAATCCAGCAGACGCAACAGATTCTCCTGAGGACTGATGCAGTAGGAGAACCACAGCCCGCCGAGCAGCAGGTGGTGGTGTCCAGCGTTCAGTCCTCCGATGTCGCTCCGGGTCGGTCCGCCGTCGTTGGAGTCGTGTGTCATCGGAGCCTGCTCCGCGAGGGTGACCAGATGCAGGGCGACAGTCATGCGGACCTCGTTCGGCAGCCGCCAGTACGCAGGATGGAGGTGGGCGGGAATATCGACGATGTACGAGCGCATGGCGGGACCTCGGCGGCCCACCGCGCGCTTCGCGGGGAAGGTCAGCTTGAAGGGATGGGGATGGACATGTTGAAGGTAGGCATTGAAGAGGCAAGGTGCGCGCTCCGCTCGTCCTGGAGTCGTGGGGCTCGCTCGTGGAGCAGGGCACACGGCCTCTCACCGTGCGCTCGTCTCGAGGTACGTCGAGCAAGACTCGGGGATGCTCACACCGGTAGGCAGGAAGCCGACGGCCCGCCTTCCTCCCCACTCACTCCCCCAAGGCGAGCCAGCGGGCACATCTCCTGGGAGATGAGAGGTGGTGTGGCATGCATGCTTCGAAACGACGGGGACTCATCATGAGGCGCGTCGCGGATATCATTCGCGAGCACCAGGACGACATCGTCCGCCTGTGGACCGCGAAGGCGACCCGTGCCGCTTCCGCCCGTGGGCTGGATGAGCCCGAGCTCAAGAACATCATGCCGACCTACCTGGCCTCGCTTTCCAGCGGCGAGCCGTTGGGCTCCCCCACCGCGACCCGACGAAAACACGTGGAGAGCCACGTGGCCGCGCGGCTTCGCCAGGGGTTCCACGTGGCGGAGGTCGTCGAGGAGTTCGCGCTCCTGGGGCGGTGCATCTCCATGATGTGGGCCACGGCTCCGCGAGAAGAGCGGCCGGATGTCGCGGAAGTCGAGCAGCTCTTCAGCGAGCTGCATGGCGCCTCGGCGGCCGTCATCGAACTCTTCAGCGAGCACCTGCAGGACGACGAGCAGACGGAGAAGCGCTACCTGCGGCTCATCCAGAAGGTGGCCAGCGAGGCGCTCGAGGTGGAGGCGGCCTCGTTGCGAGAGCGCCTGACGGAAGTCCTCGAGCTGGTGATGGAGGCCCTGGGTGCCCAGGGTGCGCTGCTGCTCCTGAACGAGACGGAGCAACGCAAACTCATCATGGTGGCCTCCGCGGGAGTCGCGAAGGAGGCCCTGGCGAGATACGTCCCCGCGCTGGAAGCCATGCCTCTCGCCGCGCAGGTCTCCGAGTCGGTGGACGACCCGGGCCTCTCCCCGGAGGACGCCGAGGCCACCACGCTCGAGGTGAACGAAGACCTTCGTCGGAGCGATGTCCAGGCGCTGCTCGGGCTTCGGCTGGCCACGCATCATGCCCTGATAGGCGTCATGTGCGTCGGCATCTCGACGGCTCGCGACTTCACGGCCCGGGAGCGACGACGGCTCGAGTCGCTGGGAGAGCAACTGACGGTCCACCTGGACAACGCGAAGCTCTACTCGGACCTGCGCGCGAAGGTGGCGGCGCTCCAGTCCGAGCGTGAGCTGCGAGAGCGCTTCGTCTCCGTCCTGGCTCACGACCTGCGGGGGCCGCTGTCCGCGGCGAGGGTCGGCGCACAGCTCATCCTCCGGCGCCCGGAGATGCTGGATGAGCGGCGGGAGCTGGCCCGGCGCATCGACCAGAACATCGCGCGTACGGACCGGATGGTGACGGACCTGCTCGACGCGAACCGCATCCGAGCGGGCCAGCGCATCGCGCTCCAGCTTTCGCCTTGCGACCTGGATGGCATCGCTCGCGAGGTCATCGAGGAGCTGAGCACCGCTCATGGCGAGCGCTTCCTGCTCGAGGCGACGGAGCAGGTCCGGGGCAACTGGAACGCGGACGAGCTGCGCCGAGCCCTCTGGAACCTGGCCACCAACGCGGTGAAGTATGGCGCGTCCGACGCACCCGTCACCCTCACCGTCTCGAGGACCGAGCAGGGCGCGCGCGCCTCCGTCCACAACGTGGGCCGGATGATTCCTCGCGCCGAACAGGAGCAGCTCTTCAAGCCCTTCTCGCGCACGCGCTCCGCGCAAGCGGGGCTCGCGAAAGGTTGGGGGCTGGGGCTGACCCTGGTGTGGGGCTGTGCCCAGGCCCACGGCGGCAAGGTCATCGTCGAGAGCGAGGATGCCGCCGGGACGACCTTCTCCCTGGAGCTGCCGCCGGACTCGGCGCCCTACCAACCCCGGGCGTGACGCGGGCGGACGGCTCGCAAGGGCACGTCCGCCTCGGGAGATTCCGCGTCCGCGACTCGCGATGCCCCGTGTTGGAGTACGCGTCCGCGCGTCTCGGAGCACGGGGTTGGTGTGTCGGATGCAGTGGGGCCGGCGGTTCCTTCCGGAGAGAACCCCATGTCCCGAATCGACGCCTCAGGCGGCACGTCCCTTCCCCTCGACACCCTCGCCGACGCGGTCCCCACGCCGTCACTCCCACGCACGCCGACCGCGCAAGCTCGCAACGAGGTGAGCGCCTACGATGGCCCCTCCAGTCGAGCGTCCCCCCGAGGCGCGGAGCCGTCGCCTGGAGTCGCGGGCCCGACGGTGTCGGCCGGAGCGCTGGCGGCCCTGGGCGGAAGGCTGCGCGCCCCCAGCGCGGAGGTCCCCTCGGATGTCTCGTCGGAACTCCAGGCGCGGCTGACGCGCGGCCTCGGGGACTGGGCCGTCAGCGACACCGATGTGAAGACGGTGCACACGTTGCTCGGACAGCTCCCGCCCGCGGCGTACCGGGCGACGCTGGACTGGATGGAGCGTGAGGGGCTCCTGAAGACGTTCCTCACGGAGCAGGACCCTGGCGCCCGCGAGTCCTTCCTGAAGCAGGCCGAGGCGAAGGGGGTCCTCCAGCGACTCGCGGGAGAGCCCGCGTCGGGGCCCTTGGGCTACCCGGGCAAGCCGGAGTTGCTCCGCAATGACGCCGCGTTGCCGGAGTCCCTCAGGCACGCCGTGAGCGAGCACGCCGTCGCGGCGGGGAGGGCGTTCCACGCGGCCCACGCGGCGTACCTGGGGCGCTACGCGCAGGCGGTGGAGGACGCGCCGGGCCTGCCCGAGCTGCGCAAGCTCGGGGCGCCTCGGGACGCGCGACTGCCCGACTCGGTGCTGGGCCTGGACCGGAGGGACCCCGAGAGGGAGGCGTATGCGAAGCAGTGGCGGCTGGCGGTAGGCGCGCCGACCTCCACCAACTGGGTCTATCAGGCCATCAATGCCCGCCAGCGAGAGCTCCTCGGAGAGCGCACGGGTGGCACCCTCGCGCTGAAGGGCAAGGCGGAGCTGACCCAGGGAAACCTCAAGCTGGGGGGCGAGGCGCAGGTCGACTCGCGCGGCAAGGTGGACCTGAAGGGCTTGAGCGGGGTGGAGCTGAAGGGCGGGCCGGTGGGCCTGAAGGTCACGCAGGACACGAAGGGCGGATTCCAGTCGGAGATGAAGCTCGATTTGGGGCTCGTCAAGGTGAGCCAGGTCTCGGACGGAGAGCTGAAGGTCTCGCTCGGCGTGGGCAAGCTCGCCGGGAGCTACACGACGCTCAACCTGAAGGAAGCGCGGTTCGGAGGGGGTGTCTTCGCCCAGGTGGAGGAGGCGGGGAACAAGGCGGAAGTGCGGCTGGGCTTCGACATGAAGGGGCTGACGGCCCAGCGCGCGAAGGAGGCCGTGGACCGCCAGCACGTGGGCCTCTTCGACGAGCCTCCAGAGCTGGGACGGGGCCAGTCCTGGGACGCGCTGCCGGAGTCGAAGCGCGAGCGCTATGTCCGTAACGGCTGGAACCGCGAGGAGTGGACGCGTGCCCAGGGCGCGTGAGCGGCAGGTGCGGCCGGCCACCCCGGCGCCCGCCCGCCGGGCAAGGGAGGAGGCTGGAAGCAGGGCACCTCGGACGCCGCATGCGCACCCTTTTTTGCGGAAGTCCCCCATTCAATTCGAGTGAGGCAGCGGATGGCGACGGAGCGAGCGGAGCGGTTCGTGGAGGCACTGTCGAGACTGGAGGAGAGCGGCGACCTGGAGGGCCTCATCGAGCTCTTCAGCGACGATGCGCGCGTGAGCAACGTGGCCTCGTCGCGGGTCTTCTCCGGCAAGGAGGGCGCGCGTCAGTTCTGGCGCGAGTACAAGGGCACGCTGCGCCAGGTGAAGTCCACCTTCCGCAACATGATTGAGGCCGGCGACAGGGTGGCGCTCGAATGGGAGTCCCAGGGCACCGCGCACAACGGCGCGGCCGTGGCCTACGAGGGCGTCTCCATCCTCGAATGGGACGGAGAGCACATCCGCCGCTTCTACGCGTACTACGACCCGCACGCCCTGGGCACGGAGCTGGCGCACGAAACCGCGCGACGCTCGGAGGTCCCCGCCACCACGCCGGCATGATTCCGTCAGGCTGACTCGGGCGTCCGGGGCAGCTCCACCGTGACGGTGGTGCCCAGCCCCGGCGAGCTCTCCAGGTGGATGTGCCCGCCATGGGCCTCCACCACCTGCCGGGAGAACCACAGCCCCAGGCCGAAGCCGCCGTAGTGCCGCAGCGGCACCGCGCGGCCGAAGCGCTGGAAGAGGTGCGCGAGCTGCTCGGCCGGAATGCCGATGCCCCTGTCCCGCACCACCAGCCGCGCCAGGTCTCCGGGGATGCAGGACACCTCCACCTCCACGGGCCGCCCCAGGCCGTACTTCAGGGCGTTGGACAGCAGGTGCGTCACCATTCCATCCACGCGGGAGTGGTCCCACCGCCCGGGGACGGCGTTGGAGGCGTGCAGGAAGAGGGAGGCACCCGCCCGCTCGCGCTCCTCGGTGAAGCGCGCCATCACCTCGCGGCACACGTCCACCAGGTCCACCGGCTCTGGCGTGAGGTGCAGGCGGCCCTCGGACAGGTGGGCCACCTCCAGCAGCTCGCGCACCAGCCGCCCCAGCCGGTCCACCTGCTGCACGGCCGACGTGGTGCGCTCGCGCACGTCCCCGTCCGAGGACATCCGCCGCAGTCGCGAGAGCTGGAGCTTGAGGGCCGTCAGCGGCGTGTTCAGCTCGTGGCTGGCGATGGCGAGGAACTCGTCGCGCAACTGCAGCGCCTGCTGCGTCTGGTGGAAGAGGTGCGCGTTCTGCACGGCGGCGCTGGCGCGGCGGGCCAGCTCCACCGCGAGCGCCAGGTCCTCCTCGGTGTGGTGGCGGCCGGACAGACAGTGGCCCAGGGTCAGCGCGCCCAGCACGCCCTCGGGCGTCTCCAGGGGCACGGACAGCCAGGAGGTGGGGGAGAGGGCGCGCAGCAGGGACAGCTGCTCGGGGCCGCACGCGGTGGCCTCCACCCAGGCCGCGTCGATGTCGGGGTGGAAGGCGGGAAGGCCGCTGGCGAGCGCGCAGATGGGCGTGCCCGGGCGCTCGGGCGGGTGCCAGCGGCTGGCGGCGAGCAGGCCCGCGCACTCCGGCGTGGCGGCGTGGAAGGTGCGGCGCACCTCGTGGTCCGGCCCGAGCACGTCGATGATGCAGAAGTCGCCCAGCGTCGGCACCAGTCCCAGGGCCACGCCGCGCAGGGTGTGGCCCAGGTCCAACGAGGTGGCGAGCACCGCGGTGGCGTGCTGGAGCAGCCCCACGCGCTCCACCTGACCGCGCTCGGCCGCGAGCAGCCGGGCCCGCTCCAGGGCCATGGTGGCCTGCTGCGCCAGCATGTCGATGAAGGCGCGCTCCTCCGTGTCGAAGTCGTGCGCGCGTCCCCAGATGAAGGCCAGACAGCCCACCGTCCTGTCCCTGGAGAAGAGCGGGAGGCAGGCGATGGACACGTCACCACTCTCGGGGCGGGCGGCCTCGGCGGCCTCCGGGAAGCGCACGGCCATGGAGGTCAGGTCCGTTATCCACAGCGGGGCCCGGTCTCGCACGGCCACGGCCACCGGGACGTGGGGGGCGCCCACGGGGACGTGGGTGAAGGCGGCCTCCACCGCGGGGGGGCAGCGCACGCTGTGGACCATCTCCAGGGACGTGCCCGCCGCGTTCAATAGATACAACCCCCCGGTCTGCGCCTCCAGGGTGCGCACGGCCTCCACGACGACGGCGCGGGCGACGTCCTCGGGGGTGAGGGCGGCGGAGAGGGCCAGCGTGAGGGACTGGAGGCTGCGCATGCGCGCGCGCGCGAGTTCGGCGCTGGCACGGGCCCGGCGGCTTTCTGCCAGCAAATCCCCCCCCGGACCCTGTCCTTCGTCGGGTGGTGGCAAGCGGAGGCTGATGGACGAATGCTTCTCCATGCGCGCTGCCCGACGGCGCAGGTGACGCCGCGAGCTCCGTGCACTGAAACGCATCCCAGGCCGGATTTCCGGCCCCGGCGGGATGAGTGTCCTGCGGCAGTCAGTCCTCCGCGCGGCCAGTGAACACACCAGCCGCCGGCTTCCGACCCCGAGCCCGGAGGAAGGTGGCTGTCGGACAGACGGCCCCGCCCCTCAAGCGGCTTCCGCTACGCGGAGTGTGGCGCTACCGTCCCGCCTGGACCTTGGAGTCACTCCTCCGAGGTCATCACTGGCACGGAGGTTTCGTTCGGGTCTCCCAAGCAGGCTGTCTCCGGTCGCCTCCGCCTTCTGGCATCGCGTCCACGAAACCCCTGGCCGGTCCCTGTTGCGGCGACTTTGCAATCGGTTCCGGGTTCTTCGTGAGTCACGTCGGCATGATGGAAGCAGGACGCCCGGCACACCCTGAAGCCCCGTCCGCCTCGGCCACCTGCCACGCGCCCTCACGGATACCCACTGATGAACCGTTTCGCCGCCGTCCTCGTCATCCTGTCCTTGTTGTCCACCACCACCGCTCGCGCCCAACAGAAGTCGCCGCCACCCAAGGACGCACCCAAGACGGAAGCGCCCGCCGAACAGCAGCCCGCGGCGGAGGACCCTTCGCTGGACTTCGACCTGCTGGAGCCTGACGAGCTGGCGGGCGCGGCCAAGGTGGACCCGGAGCTGCAAGCGCGCCTCGACCGCCGCCGCACCATGCTCAAGCTGCACCAGGGGCTGGGGTTCGCGCTGGCCGCGGGGCTCGTCACCACGACGGTGCTTGGCCAGCTCCAGTTCAACGACTCGTTCCGCGGTGGCGGTGATGACCGCAACCTGCTGGGTCTGCACCGCGGGTTCGCCGTGGGCACCTCCGTCGTCTTCGCCTCCGTGGGCCTCTTGGGCCTGTTGGCTCCCAAGCCCCTGGAGAAGGAGGAGTTCCAGTGGGACACCATCACCTTCCACAAAATCTTCATGTCCATCGCGACGGCGGCGATGGTGGCGCAAATCATCCTCGGCATCATGGCGACGGACCGGTATGGGCGGCTGTCGGAGACGGACCTCGCCACCGCGCACCAGGTCGTTGGCTTCACCACCCTGGGCGCGGTGTCGGCCGGTATCTTCACGCTGTTCTTCTGAATCTTTTCGCCCGCGTGCCGTTGGGCATCGGGTGGGCTGACATTGATTTTCTGGAGATGGACATGACTGTTCGACGACTGGCGCTGCTCACCACCCTGCTTGTCTCCCTGCCTGCCCTGGCCCAGGGCACGGCGAAGGCGTATGCGCTGAAGAAGGACGCCAGCACCCTCACGTACCGACTCAATCACCCGGCGCACAAAGTCGTCGGCACGGCGAAGCCCATCGCCGGCAAGGCGAACCTGAAAGCGGACGGCACGCTGCAGGTGATGGTGGTCGCCAACGTGAAGGACTTCGACTCGGAGAACCAGAACCGCGACATCCACATGCAGGAAGTGACGGAGGTGGCCAAGTACCCCACCGTCGAGTTCAAGGGCGCGGCCACGGGGGTGACGGTGCCCACGACGTTCCCGACGAAGGTGCCGGTGACGCTCAAGGGGCAGCTCGACTTCCACGGGGTGAAGCAGAAGGTGGAGGTGCCGGTGACGGTGCTGTTCAAGTCGGCCACGGAGGTGACGACGGATGGCTCGTTCACCGTCAGCCTGGAGTCCTACAAGATTGAGCGTCCCTCGCTGCTGATGGTGAAGGTGGACGACGAGCTCGTGCTGGAGCCCAAGCTGGTGTTCGAGGTGGAGAGCAAGTGAGCACGTCGCGACGAGGTTTCTTGAAGGGCATCCTCGGCACGGGCGCGGCGGGTGCGGCGGCGACGGCGCTGCCGGGCTGCGCGCCGGACATCGACCCCGCGCCGGTGACGGACGTGTCGGCCAGTGACGCGGGCACGGTGGACCTGTTGGTGTCGCGCTATCCGGACCTGGAGCGCGTGGGCGGGGCCATCACCGTGCGCGTGGCGGGCGAGGACACGCCGCTGCTCGTGACGCACGCGGCGCGGGACGACTACTCCGTGTTGTCGTCGCTCTGCACGCACGCGGCCTGCCCGCTGGGGTTCGACGGCCGGGAGGTCGTCTGCCCGTGCCATTTGTCGAAGTTCAATCCGGCGGATGGCTCGGTGACGCAGCGGCCGGCCACGGTGGGGCTGCGCAAGTTCGCCTCGCGGTACAACGCGGGGACGCAGGTGCTGAGCATCGACCTGCGCGCCGGGGAAGATGGCTTCCCGTCGGCGGTGGGCGGCGAGGTGCGCCTGCCTTTCGCCGAGTTCCCCACCCTGCGGGACAACGGCAGCGTGGTGGAGGGCGTCCCGGGCGGCTACGGCAAGCGCATCTTCGTCTTCCGGCTGGCGGACGGCTCGCTGTCCGCGGTGGACGGGCTGTGTACGCACCAGGCCTGTGAGGTGACCTCGCGGCCGGCGGAGCAGGACCTCATCTGCTTCTGCCACAACTCCATCTTCACGGCGAAGGGCGAGGTGACGCAGGGCCCCGCGGTGCTGCCGTTGAAGAAGTTCACCGTGACGGAGACCCCAGACGCGGTGGTGGTGACGGGCGTGCAGTGACGCTCGGTGGGCGACCTTCTCTCTGTCGGTGAGAGGGTTTGCACCGGAGGGCCTCGCGGGTTTCCACGAGTGTGGGGACTCACGAGGCCCTTGACGTTTTCGCGCGCGCCGAGAGCGAGTGGGGCCTCTTGTACCCCATGGACAAATCGAGCATGGATCTCCCGGGAAAATGGAATCCATGCCGACCAACCGGTTTTGTCCGAGGCTGTCCTGGCGAAGTGGGGCCTGGGTGTGGGGCTTGTGGCTCGGGCTTCTGGTTCTGCCATTGCGTGCGAGGGCGGAGATCTCCCCCGACGTGCGGCGCTACCTGCTGTCCATCAACCGGCTCATCGAGGACCTGGCGTATGAGCGGGCGCTGGAGCAGATCGCTCGCGCGAAGAAGGTGTCGAAGGGCCCCGAGGACGACGTGGCGGTGTCTCTCTACGAGGGAGTCACGCTGGCGGAGCTGAGTCAGGGGCGGCAGGAGGAGGCGGACGCGGCCTTTCAGGCGGCCCTCTTCCTGAATCCAGACGCGAAGCTGCCGCTGACGGTGTCGCCGAAGCTGCGCAAGCGCTTCGAGGCGGTGCGGCAGAAGGTGTTGAAGGAGCTGGCGTCGCGCGGTGAGCGCCCGGACGCGTTGAAGATGGACGTCCCTGAGTCCCCGCAGCCGGTGGTGCGCGCTCCCGTGGTGTCTGCCGCACCGGTGGCGGAGGTGGCCACGGAGGGCTCCTCGCTGCGAGAGCGGGCGTGGATGCCGGCCGTCGTGGGTGGGGTGTTGGCGGTGGGG